>CAXMPK010000028.1:0-1769 GCA_964195405.1 uncultured Acidimicrobiia bacterium | reverse complement strand
TGGGGTAACGCTGTGGCAGCGCTCACGATTTCGAGACCGGGCGCTCGCTCGACGCCAACGCTCGCGGTTGTCGAGGAGTTGTTGGGGAGTGCTGCCGCAGGCTGATCGGCACTCGCGCCGCGCTGGAAACAACCCACGACCGACGGTTCCTCGACATTGGCCAAGACGCCGATAATACACGGTATCGAACTGGGGTTTGACTCGTTCTGGTTCGTTCGAGTTCATTGGGCGGATGCCTTTGTAGACAACGGGTTCTAAGTGGCTTCGTACGATTCTGTCCAGACTCGTACAGTCTCGTATCAGGTGCGTTGGGTGCAAGAAGGCTGCGAATCGCCTTCAGTCGCGCCTTCAGTCTCTTGCGCCTGTTCGAAAGTTTCAGATGCAGTGATATTCAGTTCATCTCCCTGTGTTACTCGCATGGGACAGGGTTGCCCATGAGGGAGTTGAAAGCTACCCCCAGGCAGGCTCTCCATTCATGGCAACCTACATGAGTTTCAGGGCTGTGGATAGACTTGTGAATGTGTGATCACCCAAGGTTCACATGGGACATGCATGAAGGATCAGCGTGGCGAAACAGCGGAAACGCAAACCACCGAAACTCTGTACCGTCGACGGCTGCGACGGCATCTCGAAAGCCAGGGGTTGGTGCCCGAAGCACTACGCCCGCTGGCAGGCGCACGGCGATATCCACACCGTTCTCTCCACGAACGGGACCGGGCAGCCTGTTGACCTCAGATCACGCCAGAAGAGACAGGCGGGATTGACCAGCGGGATGACGCTCGTCGGCGGTGAACTTGCTGGGGCAAGTCGCGTGATGAGGCCTCGTCATGAAGGTCCGATTCCTCGTGACCTCATCAAGCCGTACCCGCAACTCCTATGGGCTGATACGAAGAGAACCCGCCTCAAGGAAGTCGGTCGGCTCCTTGGACACCTCGAATGGTGGGAACGGAAATACCGCGGGGTACTCCGCGACAACGGCGACGACTGGGCGGCAGTCCTCAAACATGAAGGTGAATGGACCCGTGGAAGCTACGCAGACGGGCACCTCGATGACCACACCATCACGCTCCAGATCATCCACCGCCTCCATGCCCTATCCCACCCGGACATCGACCGGCTCGAAGGCACATGGTTGCGCACCGTTCGTGAATCGTTCGATATGAAGACAGATCAGCTCGCAGAAGTTGTCGGTGTTCACACGCCATCCGTGTCACGGTGGGAGACAGGGGTACGAAATATCGCCCGTGAACACCACTCGACTGTCCGGAACACCATGCAGGAAATCTGGCTCGAACAGCAACGTGCGCAGACATGGCAGCTACTCGTTCGGCACGCGTCCATCGAAGGTGCCCTCACCACCGACATTGACCGTGAGTGGGCAGAGATGCAGGCATGGATAGTCGACAAGGTCAGGACGACACCTGAGGGCGAAGACGTATTCGACATCCTGTGTGACGCCAGAATCGGAATCCCGAAAGGGCCGTGGCACGAGTCACCCGAGGGACCGATCGAAGACCTGTTCGACCGCTGGTACTGGTCGCCGCTCGATGTCGCCTACTGGGGTGTTTACGCAACGAGTGTGTATCGCAGATAGGTCGAGTTGGCCGGACTCCCACCTGTGCGCATAATGCCGGATATGGGCGGCTATTCGACCTGTTGGTTCTGGGCGGTTGAGACGTTGACGAAGATGTCGTTGTAGGCCGGTTGGCCGCCGGGCGACCATTGGGACGGTGAGAGAATGTTCGCTACGGCTGATGTCTCGCCTGGGT
>CAXMPK010000027.1:0-2835 GCA_964195405.1 uncultured Acidimicrobiia bacterium | reverse complement strand
CGATCCCAAACCACAACCCGCTCATCCTCAGTGAACCTCGGCACGACAACCTCCTCGATAAGAGACAACACTCTCACCGACAGATGTTGCGTTCACCCCCAGAGACCACAGCCGTTATGTGCGGGTGAGATTGACGTGCCCGAAGGGGGCGATGATGCCCTGGAATGGATTCTCACGCGCCCTCACGCCTAGCTTTGCTCACCCATGACTGAGCCGACACAACGCCGTCTCGCCGCGATCGTGTCGGTGGATGTGGTCGGCTATTCGCGTCTGATGGGCGTTGACGAGGTCGGAACCCTCAAAGCTCTGAAGAATCACAGGGCCGAACTGATCGATGCCAAGATCACTGAACATGGTGGCCGCATCGTTAAGACCATGGGCGACGGCCTATTGCTCGAATTCCCCTCAGTCGTCAATGCCACCGAATGCGCCCTCGAAATCCAAAGAGCCATGGCCGACCGGAACGATGACATCGATGAAGACCGGCGTATCACCTTCCGTATTGGCATCAACCTCGGCGACATCATCATTGAGGGTGAAGACATCTTGGGTGACGGTGTGAACATCGCCGCCCGAATAGAGGCAATGAGCGAACCTGGTGGCGTGGCGCTTTCGCATCGAACCTACGAAGACGTTCGTGACCGACTTGAAGCGGTCTTCATCGATACCGGCGAACACAGCATGAAGAACATTGCCCGCCCCATTCGCGTTTGGCAATGGTTGCCCGAGACACCAGACACCGATGCTCAGACGACCAAGAGTCCACAGTTGGTGCATAGCGACAAGCCGTCAATTGCCGTCTTGCCCTTCGACAATATGTCCAATGATCTTGACCAGGAGTATTTTGCTGACGGCCTCGCGGAGGACATCATCACTCACCTTTCTCGCTTTCATTGGCTTGTGGTGGTCGCTCGGAACTCCTCTTTCACGTACAAAGGTCAGGCCGTAGACATAAAGAGGGTCGGCAATGAACTTGGCGTCCGGTACGTGCTGGAAGGCAGTGTCCGCAAATCCGGTGACCGAATCCGTGTTACCGCCCAGCTCATAGACACAGAAACGGGCGGCCATGTCTGGGCAGAACGATACGACCGAGACCTGGAAGACCTCTTCGGTGTCCAGGATGAGATCACGGAAAGCATCACAGGTTCGGTGGCACCAGAATTCTTCACAGCGGAGATGGGACGTGCCAAACGACGCGATGGACGTTCCCTGAGCACTTGGGATGTAGTCATGCGGGCCAACTGGTTCGTTCACCAAAACACAAAAGAAGGCGCCGTCGAGGCTCGGAAGCTGCTTCGCGAGGCCATCGAAATCGACCCGCTTGATTCAAATGCCTTCTCCTCTCTGGCTGGGACGCACGTCGGCGACATTCTCTATGGGTGGACACCATCGACTGCAACGTCCGTAGTTGAAGCCGTCGAGGCGGCGCAGACAGCGATATCGCTGGACAAGGGTGATGCTCTGGCACACGCGACGCTCGGGGCTATGAAAGTCTTCGCGAAGCAGTCCGATGATGCTGTTCGAGCGTTAGAGAGGGCGATCACGCTGAATCCCAACCTTGCCTTGGCTCATGGTTGGTTGGGCTTTGCGCATGCTTTCTCCGGGCGATACGAACCCGCGGTCGAGAGCATTCGTCATGCTGTTCATCTGAGCCCGCGAGACCCATACAAAGCGTTCTGGCTGGCCAGCCAACTGATCGCGGCGTTCTGGGTTGAGAAATACGATAAGGCAGTCGCACTTGGCCTTGAGGTCCTTGACGAAACCCCAGATTTCCCAAGCGGATACCGCGGACTGACCGCCTCTTACAGCCTTTTAGGTCGCGAAGCTGAAGCAGAAGCGGCCCTCGCAGAACTATTGCGAGTCGCACCTCAATTGACCATCGCCCAGACACGGGCAGGCCTCCCCATCATAAACCCGGAAGTGTTGGAGCGATACCTCGATGGACTTCGCAGAGCCGGACTTCCCGAAGGTTGAGCACCCGCCCATAACCGGCATTATGTGCGGTCCGTGACACCCGACTCAGGCGCACATGAGTGCTGTTAGGTGCGACTCGGCGTTGTCTGAAAGGGGTGGTCTACGGTCGGCGGGGAGTCGACCGCTTCAACCGTGGGTTACGCTTCCTTCCATGTCTAGCCCCAGTCATGGCTCGCTGCGACAGGTGCCGATCTTTTCGGGGTTGGGCGAAGAGTCATTGAGTCATGTCGCCACGTTGTTCGCCGAGTTTGAAGCTCCGGCCGGTCAGGTTCTCGCCGAGGTCGGACAGGCCGGAACAGGGTGTTTTATCATCGAGGAGGGCTCTGTGAGAGTGGATCTCCGCGGCACTGACACCGTCGAGTTGGGGCCCGGCGACTTCTTTGGTGAGCTCTCGGTCCTGACTGATACGCCGCGGGTTGGTCGGGTTGTCACCACGAGCCCGATACGAGCGGCGGCGATTCGACGAAACGACCTGATGGACTTGCTGCATCGGGAGCCATCGATTGCGGTGGCAATGCTTCAAGAGGTCGCCCGGAGGCTCGTTGAGGCTGAGTCGGGATAGACGGAACCCCTCGGTTCGCTCTTTTCTGCCAATCAGCTCTACTACCGGCGGTAGGTCAATTCCTTATCGAGCGGTGTGAGTTCGACCCCAACCAGAGCCAACCCATCGGTTGCCGGGAGTGTCCTTTGTCACCGCCCATAAGTGCCGTTATGTGCGGCTTGTGTCACACTCGTCTGATGTTTGAAGCGGACCACTTCTTTCCCCGGTCTCTTGCTTTCGATAGCACCCGTCTACATCAGTTGTTCAGTACGGATGAGCTTCTCCCACTCTGGATTGCTGAACCGTATGTGCCGTTGGCT
>CAXMPK010000026.1:0-8481 GCA_964195405.1 uncultured Acidimicrobiia bacterium | reverse complement strand
CGACACCCACATGTTTGTGATGTGAATGCCACCGGATTGATCCCAATAGACGGCGTGGGCCAACCAACCGTCAACCGGATCACCGTCCCAGTTGACCCCTTGACGCAGTCTCTCATACATGTCTTGGGTGAATCCCTGTCCGACGAGTGTCGCGATGATCGCCATGAAGTTCGTCCCTTCGGATGGTGGAGTTATTTCCCGTCAAAATCTTGGCAGGATTGTCAAGGTCGGCCAGCATCACCGCATCTACTTGTTGCCAGCTGATGTGCGGCAGTGGCCTGTGCCCTTCGAGCTATCGATATGCTCCACAGAACGCCCTTAGGAGGTAAGGAATACCGCTCTACATCGACCGTCACAACGTTCCCGATGTCACGGCTCAAGACGTCGCCGATAATCATGCGTCTGACCTAGAGGTCGCTGCACAGTTCGGAGTCGACTTCTTCTCCTACTGGTACGACTCGGCCGAGGGTGCCATCTTCTGCCTGGCCCGAGCGCCGAGGCTGGAGGCGGTGACACAGGCGCACCAGGCGTCGCATGGGCTCGTGCCGGCCGAAATCATCGAAGTTTCGGAAACCGATGTTGTCCGCTTCCTCGGCAAGGTCCACGACCCCGTCGATGCCAGCGAGGCGACCAGCGCGTTCCGGACTATCTGCTTCACCGATATGGTCGGTTCGACCGAACTCCTCGACCGCCTCGGCCAATCGGAGTACATGGTGCTGCTAACCGAACATGATCTGATCATCCGGAAGTCCCTTATTAGATGGGAGGGTCGGGAGGTCAAGCACACTGGCGACGGGTTCCTAGTGGTTTTCGAAGAGGTGGACAAGGCTCTTGGCTGGTCCCTCGATGTTCGCCAGTCCTTTGAGCAGCGCTCCGATCTCGATGTGCGCCTCGGCATGGCGGCTGGCGAGCCGGTCGATCACGACGACGACATTTTCGGGGCTGCGGTAACCATGGCAAACAGGATCTGTTCCTCTGCAGGACCGGAACAGATCTACGTATCCGATATTGTCCGGAACCTCGGCAGCGAACAGGGTTTCAGCTTCGACGGTGGAAAGACCGAGGTGCTGAAGGGGTTCTCCAAGCCAGCAAGGATCTACGAATTGCTCGGCACCGCCTGAAGCGAAAATCTCTCTATCTCGGGGTGGACAACGGCGGATTGTTGGGTGTTGAGGACTTCCCGACGACCGAATCTGGTTATGGGGACTTGTTGATCGGGCTTTCTGAGTAAGCGTTGAGCTTTGAAATGCAGGCGATCGGCGTTCGAGTCAAACTCGTCGAGCCTGGCGTCGTCAATGCCGATTTTGGCGGCCGTTCGTTCGATTACAGCATTGACGAGTCACTCGAAGAGTACGAAGACATCGTCTCAGCCCTGGCAGACAGGATGTCTGCGGACGGTTCAAGTTCGGAACCTGTTGTTGTCGCCGAAGTGATATACGAGGCCGTTTCTGACGGTGCAGACCGTCTTCGCTATTCGGTGGGAGACGATGCGGCCGAGATGCTCGCCAGCCGGACTGCCATTGGTGATGAGGAGTTTCTCGCTGGAATGAAGGCGCAATTCGGCGTCAGCACGACCTCCAATTAGCCAAGAGCGTGTGCGGCCAGATTCGCCGCCCATAGGTTCCCATTATGTATGGGTGTTTTGGCTCAGAGACTGTTCGCTACGGCTTCTTCCCATTCGTTCATCATGGCCTTAAACGAGTCGTCGTCGTAAGCATCCAACCCGGTGGGGTTGCTTCCGGGAAGCAGGCTCACGTCGTATGTGACAGTCACAAGACACCCACCCTCGGAACTGTCAACGCAACTGACTCGTACCGTGCCTGCATGATGACCGGGAGTTACCCGTGAATATGCAGCGGTGCATCCACCCCTGTCGATCGTCTGAATCAGCCAAATCGTGTCCACACCACCAACGTCTGTTGTGAAGACGGTTCCAGATGTTTCGGAAGGTTCGCTGCCTGGATAGACAGGGTTCCATCCCGGAACCCACGCTTTCTCTCCTTCGGGCGTGAAGAACCAGATCGCCTTTTTGGCTGGGACATTCAACTCGAACTGTCCTGACACAAGCCTCCTCATGGCAACGCCCTCCATTCTCCGACAGGATTGATCGTCATCGAGAAACCACTGGACCGCCCAGAAGTGCCGTATGTGCGGCCTGGATCCCACCGATTCCTGGGTGTGGATAAAGGTCTCAACTAGAGATCCGGAGGCAGATCGATGACACAGGTCAACGTCGACAACTTTAGAGCCGCTGAGACTGCCTGCATGTTCGATGGGATGCTCGCAATGACCAGTGGTGTCAATCGCTGGTTCCACTATCGGGCGCCGACTCCGGTCGAGGCGCAGCCGGTTATGGGCGGATGAGGTGAATGTCTAGCGAGTCAATGCAGGTCTTCTGAAGGGAGGGTGGTGACCACCAACCCTCCCTTCAGATTCCGCAGGTCAGTCGATGGTGAATTCCTGGGTCTGCGGGTTGAGGTGGTCGAGGCGTAGTGCCCCGGCGGTCTGCTTGCCCGAGAATCGGAAGATGTTCAGGCCCTCGGTGATGTTGGTTTCGTATATGAAGTTGTTGTACCAGTACGCCGACCACGAACCACCCAGGTCGATCGGGTCGATGGCAGGAGGATCGCTGTAGGCGAGTTCAACCGCCTGCCCTGGGTCGGTGAAATCGACAACGGATACTCCTGACTGATAGCTGCCATGTACCAGCACATCGTTTCCGCCCCGGATCGGAATGACGTTTAGGTTGTGGATTGTGCAGTTCTCCGTGGCGCTCTGTGGTCGTGGCAGGACCCATTTGCCGAGGAGAGCCCCGCTGTCCGTGTCGAAGAAGAACAACGACTTGTCATCGTCCGCACTCGAAGCCTGGCAAAACGGACCGACACCGCCTCCGGGTTCGTGACCGAAGATCAGGACGTCCCCGTCCCAACTAAAGGCGGCCGTGTGCCCAACGCCGACCCCAGACACGGATCTCGAATACAAAAGATCCGGATTGGTCAGCGTGCCGCCGTTGGTGAGGGTCCACACTGTGAAACCGTCGTCGCCGGCGCAGGACACCTTGTTGGCGTCACCAAGGATGACCCCGATGTCATGGCACTCGCGGCCGGCCGTTTCGGTACGGATATAGGCGGCAGTCCCAGGAGAACCCAGTGGCACCTCGACGACGTCGAAACCGTCACAACCGCTGCCAGAGTTGTAGATCAACAGGCGGTCGTTGGCCAAGTCGGGAACACCCGTCGCTGTATGCGACCCGCATCTTCCCGGAATCGCACCGTTGCTCAGGTCCACCTCCCCAACCAGCGTCGGATCCGAGAGATCGCTGATGTCGAATATGTGCAATCCCTCGAAGCCGGCTGGAACGGTTGAACCATCACATTGCTGAGTGCCAGAAGCCGGTGAATTCCATGAGCGAACAAGGATGTCATCCCACACCACCACGTCGCCCTGGTTCCCCTCACACTCGGTGAAGGAGACTTGCTTGGGACTACCAGGAGCGCTTATGTCTCGAATATTGATACCTAGCCAGTTGCCCTGGAAAGCGTATGTGCCCCAGAACGCGACGTCGGTGTGCACGGTGGGTGGGCCATAAAAGAGACTGGCTGGCTCTTCTATGTGGCCCAAGGGATGCAGGCTCTCCGTCGATGGGTCATCGTCGTGACCGGCCGACACCGGCAGTGCAATGACCACCAGCGCGAGCACTATCCCAATTAGAGTCGCCCTTCTTCGTTTGGATCGCATGACTATTTCCTTTCGCAGGGTGAAATGTCGCCAACCAGCCGCCAAGGCCGCTGCGATGACCCTCTCACCATTCGCGACACCACAGACCGTGGTGTCGAATCGAACCGTACACGCTCGAATGAGACGCGTGCAGGGAACACCGATTCACCCGACCAGCCATCTCAGCCAACCGTCGCAAGGCGCCAGCGAAAGACGCGATGATCTAAATCACAGGGACCGGCTCGGACGCCCGACATTGGCCGGATGAGACCTTTGCCCGGCACATAACGACATTTATGTTCGCCTGTCCCGGGGCATCACGGGCCCGACATAATGCGATCTGTTCGGTTGCGGAGAAGTTGGGTCCGACGTCGGAGACTGTTCGAATGTGGGTGCGTCGGGTTGAGATCGATGAGGGTTGTCGGCCGTGGTTGACTTCTGATGAGCGGGAGCGGTTGAAACAGTTGGAACGTGAAGTCAGGGAGTTGGGTCGGGCCAGTGAGATTTTGTGGGCGGCTTCGGCTTTCTTCGCGACCGAGCTCGCCGGCCCCAGGCTCTGATCATGTTTATCGACGCCCACCGGGAGCGTTTCGGGGTCGAGCCCATCTGCAGGGTGTTGCAGTTGGCTCCGTCGACGTATTGGGGTCAGAAACGCCGGCCGTGGTCGGCCTGGTCGATCCGAGACGAGCAACTCAAACTCGAGATTGTCCGAGTGTATGAGGAGAACTTTGGGCTGGATGGGCAGCAAGGATCTGGGCTCCGCTGAACCGTGAGGGGATCAGTGGGAACTCGCCGTGGAGCCGCTCGAACTCCGGATGGAAACGCGAGAGCCAGAGCGGTAAGACATTCGTCAGCTCATATACGTCACGCCGAAGTGTGCCGCGCTGGTGGCCTACTCGGGTGAGAGTCTCTCTTAGCAGGACGGCGATGCCTGCCAGCAGGGCTCCGAGGATGAGTGACTGCAAATCCAGGGTCATCCGTCAGAACTTACGCTCAGAAATTCGAGTGAAATGCGAAACCTGCCATCGTCCGGATCAGCTCGATTTCCATTAGGCGAACGACGATACCGCTGCGCAGGTTGCTGAGGGCCGACAGTTCCTCCGTGGTCCCGCCTCGACAGACCCTCAACGGGATGACACCATCAGAAAAACTCGCTGAAGTGTTGCAATGACCCCTCGAGCCGCAGCACTTATGGGCGGCTGATTCGGGCGCATATTGTTGGCGGGTGAGCGGTAGGGAACGCTTTGTTGTGTCTAGGCGGTCTTGTCTAGCCAGTTCCGGATAGCGGTAGTGGTGGCCTCGGGTGCGCTTTCTGGGAAGAAGTGTCCGGCTCCAGGGATGATGACAGTTTCGTGGTTGGGGAAGCTCTGTTGGAATCTGGGCAACGACTGTTTTGGTGTGGTGAATCTGTCGGCCTCACCGAAGATCAGGAGTGTGGGAAGGTCGGCAAGTTTCGAGAGGTCTTGTTCGACAGTCGTGAGGAACTCTTCGCCGGTTGAGGTCCAAAGGTGGTGTGCCAGTACCCATGTTGGAGTTCTTGATTCGACCGTAGGGAAAGGACCTCGGTAAACCTCCTTGACTTCTTCGCTGGGCGGGCGGGTGCCTTTGCTCATCTCTGACCGGAGCGGCCCTTCGAGAATCAGATTGTTCTTCAGAGTGAACGACCGACCCTTATTACCGCCTATGAAACCCATCATCAGGCGCACCCACCAGGGCGACCGTCGTCGATAGTCAGGCCACGCAAGAGTTCCAGTGACGATCAGACCGGCGAAACGGTCAGATAATTGTTGCGCCGCGCGAAGACCGATCGGCCCACCCCAATCGTGAACAACCAGCCACACCGAACGAAGGTCCAGGTGTTCAATCAAACCTTGGAGAACCGATGATTGCTTCTCTGGCGTGAATCCAAACCCGGCAACTGGCTCGGAAAGTCCGAAACCAGGCATGTCGAAGGCAACACACCGGTAACTGGTTCTCAGATCATCGATTTGGTGCCGGTACAGAAACGAGAAGTCCGGGTTCCCATGGACCAACAGCACAACCGGTCCAGAACCCTCATCTACGTAATGGACACTGTTCCCATCAATATCAGCGAAACGACTCTCAAACGGAAACAACTCCGACCGCAGCCATGTAGGACGAGACGGATCAACCATGCAACGACAGTAACCAAGCCCCCAATCGGCTGACGTCTACGAAACCACACCACACGCCCCGCACTTAATGCCTGCCGCCTCCAGGCGTGACTAGAGCAGTCCCTATTTCTCTTCTTGGGGCATGGCCAGCTTGACAGCGTCGGCGAGATCCATGAGTCGACCTCGAGCCAGCAGCTCTTCGGTGCGATTCTCGCCGAATCGCTCCACGAGCAGCCTCTTGGCGTTGAAGAAATCGACGGTCCCAGGGTTCGAACTGACCCCGGCCTTTTCGCGCTGAGCTTCGGCAGCACCAGCCAAGAGTGTGGCTAGGTCGACATCGTCGAACATCAACGCGATCGTCGCGGCGTATTCCAATCCCCAGGTTTGGAGGACGACGTCACCGAGATCTACTCCACGTGCCAACCCGGAACGTGCCAGAACTTGCGCTTCTTTCAAGCGGTTCTCGGCCAGCGCGACAGCCGTCTGAGCAAAAATTGCCTGCGTTGCCTGCACTTGTCGCCCGGTCTGTTGATAGAGGTCGGCGACGTGCTCGAACTCCGGCGCTAGCCCGACAAAACCACTCTCTGTCCCGACAGCAAACGCGTCACTAGCGACGATGTCGGCTACTCCTCCAAGATCCCCCAGCTCGGTGTACATGGCCCGAGCCTCATCAAGAAAGGGACCCGCCTCGGAAGCGCGATCAACCCATATCAGCGACGTGGCCAACCCATACACGGCATCGGCTATCAAGGACCGATCCCCGAGGTCACGGGCCCGTTCCACCGCCTCTTCGTAGTCCTCGACCGCCAGATCAGGCTGCTGTCGCCAGTAGTGAATTGCTGCTCGTGCCATCACCCCTTTGACCAGCCCCACACTGCCTACCTCGGCATCGGGGAGCGCGAAGAAGCGTTCTAGCCATAGTTCAGCCTCCACCAGGTGGCCACGACTCTGATAGAAGCGCCAGGTGTTGCCAAGCAGCGCCAATCCTCTCCCCGCCTCCCTGTCGGCGTAAAGAATCGACAACACTTCCCTCACGTTGCCCAGCTCATCCTCAAGATGGGAGTGCCACCACTCGCCCCGATCCGATTGAAGTCCCGAATATGCCTCGTCACCGAGACGGCAGAAGTGAGCCACGAAACGTTCCCTGACGTCATCGGCTTCGTTTGAATCGGTGAGAAGCTGGCGACCGAAACGTCGAACGCCGTTCAGCATGCGAAACCTGCTTGCTGAACCGGGCTGACGCAGAAGCATCGATTGATCCACCAACTCGCCGATCGCGGCCAAGGCGTCGGGCACGCCGTCATGACTGGCGACCGCCTCCGCGCCAGCCAGGCTTATATCGCTGGCAAATATCGACAGACGTCGGAACACAACCCGGCTGTCGTCGTCCAAAAGGTCATAACTCCACGAGAGGGCATCACCAAGCGTGCGGTTACGTTCTGGGGTCGCTGCCGATGCCGTATAGGGAATGGCTCCCTGTTCGATCCGTTCCAGCATCTCTACCGGAGACAGCAGATTGACCCGCGCGGCCACCAGTTCAATGGCCAACGGCAGGCCATCAAGACGTCCCACCAGCGCCGTCACATCTGCCGGCTCAGCGGAGAATGATGTGTCGGCCGCGAGAGCACGTTCATAGAACAGTTTTACACCTGCAGAATCGGCCGAACCATTCACGGGAAGTGTTGGCAAGACATACCGCTGTTCCCCGGCCAAACGCAGCGGTCCCTGACTAGTGACCAAGAATCGCGCGTGAGCGTTTGCAGCCATTAGACGCCCGATATCGTCAGCAGCTTCGATGACTTGTTCGAAATTGTCGAGCAACAGGAGAGCCTTCGTCTCGCCGAGCCGCTGCGAAGTTCCCTCCACCGTCTGAGAGTCGATCTCCAACGCGTTGGCAATCGAAGGAACAACCAGGGCGGCATCGGAGACAGCTGAGAGGTCGACAAAGGTGACCCCTCCCGGAAACCTTTCAACGAGTTGACTCCCCACGGTCAGAGCGAGGCTGGTTTTTCCTACTCCCCCAGGACCCAAGATCGTTACCAGACGGTGTTCTCCGATCAGCCCGGCGATCGTCGCGATGTCATCATCCCGACCGATGATGGACGAGACACGGGTTGGGAGGTTGTTATGGATCGCCGATGCGGTGTTGAGCGGTGGGAATTCGGAAGGAAGGTCCGAGATAACCAGCTGAAAGACCGCTTCGTCACTCTCGAGACCGCGAAGAACATGTCGACCCAACGATCTGTACTCGAAATCACCGCCGGAAAGCAGCCGAGTTGTTTCGCTTGCCAACACCTGGCCGCCGTGTCCTGCCGACATGATTCGGGCGGCCTTGTGTACTTCGACGCCCACATAGTCCCCGTCCGTCACTGTCGCTTCTCCAGTGTGGACTCCGATCCGCACACTGACATCTCCGCCTTCAGGCCAGTCTGCGGTGTACATCCGATGTTGAATCTCGCTAGCAGCCTTCAGCGCATCACCCGCGCTGGGGAAGGCTGCAAATACCCCGTCGCCCGTTGTGTTGACCTCCACGCCAGCAGCTCGGCTGACTTCGGCGCGCACGATCGAAAAATGGTCAGCGACAAGTCCCGGATAGTCCACACCGAACTTCTGGGCGAGTTGAGTCGAC
>CAXMPK010000025.1:0-2407 GCA_964195405.1 uncultured Acidimicrobiia bacterium | reverse complement strand
ACGCCTTATGAGGTGCTCTCATCGTTCTCCCAGGGTGTGGCGGCGGTCGATCCCGACGTCCTGGAGCAGGTCGCGGAGTCTCTGACCGAGGGAACTACGGCTACTGGGGCGGTTATCTGGGTTCAGAGAGAGCAGATGCTTCATCGGATCGCATTCTGGCCGCAGGCAGCGGAAATGCCCTTTGAGGTTCCGGTCGGCTCGGCGATTCCGGGGGGGGACCGGATGGCTGAGATCACTCATGGCGGGGAGCGTTTGGGGATGATCAGTCTCACTCTTCCCGCCGGTCAGCCTTTCCCACCTACCGACGAGCAGCTGTTGGAGCAGGTGACTGCGGGCCTGGGTCTGGCGTTGCGGAATCTGCTCCTCACCGACGACCTTCGGAGGAGGGTGGATCAGCTCCGCGAGTCGAGACGTCGCATCGTCGCGGTTCAGGATCAGACCCGGCAGGGATTGGAGCGGGACCTACACGATGGGGCGCAGCAACGTCTGGTCGCTCTCAAGATCAAGGTGGGGATCAGTGCGTCGATGTCGGAGAAGGAAGGTCTCGACGATGTCAAGCAAATCCTCGACAATGTCAAGGATGAGACCGATCTGACCATCGACTCGCTGCGGACGTTGGCAAGAGGCATCTACCCGCCGCTGCTCGACGCGGAAGGTCTTGGTCCCGCACTTACCACCCAGTTGCATCGGATGGCGTTCCCGATCACGGTTCAGGCGGCCGGGATCGGACGACATCCCCGGGAGCTCGAAGCAACGGTCTACTTCTGTGTTCTCGAAGCGGTGCAGAATTCGATCAAACATGCTCAGGCCAAATCGGTTCTGGTTACGTTGAGCGACGAAGAGGGTTTTCTCACCTTCGAGGTGCGTGCCGACGGCATCGGATTCGACATCGACCACCAAACCGGCGGTAACGGACTCATCAACATCACCGACCGTCTCGACGCCGTCGAAGGAACCCTCCAGATCGACTCCCGACCCGGCCACGGCACCTTGATAAGAGGCCGAATACCAGTTCTCGAAGGTGCACTCGCATGAAATGCTTCAGCCGAGGCCAGGCCTACCGGCTCCCCAGGAGATCGTCGTGAGTGATCGAACGATCGTAAGGGCACTCCGGGCCATCGTGGCCACCGGAACTGCGCTCGCAGTGGGGGGCTCGGTCGCCTTGATCGCCACGGGTCACGCCGGCTTCTGGTGGGACTGGGGCGGCAGCTTCGCCGCGCCATTGGCTTTTTTCTTTGCTGTTTTCGTTTGGAGGGTGATCGCCAATCAGCCCCGTAATGCCGTTGTGTGGGCCATGGCTTCGACGTCCTTCTTTTTCGGCCTGTATGCCGTCGGTGGAGCCGTCGCCGCCGCGCTGGTCAGCGGCGACCCTGGCATACTCTTTGACCCGTCGATCACTCCGGCCGATCTCCCTCCCGAGGTGGCATGGGTCCTGGTCTTTTCCGCCATGGCCTGGGTCCCCGGGCTATTCAGCCTGACCACGCTCGGTCTTCTGCTATTTCCCGACGGACGTCTGCCTTCTCCACGATGGCGGTGGTTGGCGATGTTCGCCATCGTCACGTTATTGGTCGGCACGGTCCTCGGCGCCAGCGGTTACCGGCCAGAGAGCACCTATCAAATCGGAGCGGACATCGCTGATGACGTACTTGCGTCCGTTCTCATATCGATTCTCATGTTGATCTCACTCTTGTCACTCCTCGGACTTATTAGTCGGTTCCGTCGTAGCCGCGGGTTGATCCGCCAGCAGTTCAAGTGGGTCGTGTGGGGCGCCTCGGTGTTCGTATTCGCGGTCGCTTTAGCCTTCCCTCTGGAGGGAACGTCATTCGAGGGCCTCTCCGAAGCCCTGTTCTATGTGGCCGCCGGGTTTCTAATGACGTCCTACGCTATCGCCATCGGCAAGTACCGCCTTTACGACGTCGACGTCGTCATCAGTCGGACGGTGGTGTTGGGTGTTCTTGCTGGGTTTATCACGCTCACATATGCTCTTGTGGTTGTTGGCTTGGGCCAGCTGGTCGGTGAAGGCTCAGACGGTCTTCTCTTGCCGATCGCAGCAACAGCAGTAATAGCTGTTGCCTTCGAGCCGGTGAGAAACATCGCTCAGGCCTGGGCTAACCGTCTTGTTTATGGGAAAAGGGCAACCCCCTACGAGGTTCTCTCGGATTTGACCCGGCGTCTTGGTCGCGCTGAGGAAGGGGAAGGGATTTTGATTCGGCTGGCGGTCCTGCTGCGTGATGGCACCGGAGCTGAGCGGGCGACGGTCTGGCTTGGGGTACCCGGCGCGATGGAGCCTGCGTCAACATCTCCGGCAGATGCGCATGTCAGTGTCGTGCCCGATCTCGACGACCCTTCGACTTTCACCGTTTTCCACGATGGCGAAGTCATCGGTGCACTGGAGGTCGTCAAACCG
>CAXMPK010000024.1:0-2594 GCA_964195405.1 uncultured Acidimicrobiia bacterium | reverse complement strand
AGGTGGTCGCTGAAACCTCGATCAACGAGCTCGTCAACAAACAAGACTCTCTAAAGCAACTCGATCGTGTGGAAACCCAAGGACAACCTATTGAACCGAGTAGCGATCAGACCACATCCAGCTCCCCTCCACAGGAGGGCTCGCCCGCCGACCTCGAAGCTACATCAGGCTTGGCGGGATACGAACCCGCCTCGATCGAAATCCCACCAATCACAGGTAATCAACGAACCCAGCCATACCCACAACCCTCCAATACACCATAACCGGTAGCGCATATGTGCCGATATGGGCGGGGGTCGGAGGGATTTCTTAGCCCGGGCTGCGAACGGCCGTGTAGGGTTTGACTACAACGGGGAGTGACCGCAGAGGGGGGGTTGCGTCGTGGGGTTTAGAACAGCGCTGGTTCGACAGTTCTCGATTGTCCTTGGTGTCTCACTGAGTCTTCTTGCGGTGTTGGTGTTCATGCTGGGGGGTGCATTAGCGGCGCCTCCGGAGCTTTTTGTGGATGAGAGCGTCAACGCCCTCCTCCACGGCGATTCCGGGGATTTCCACTACCACATCGAATTCTTTGCGGGCCAAACCTTCAACGAGGACGTCCCTGTCGGTGAATCCCCGATCCCAAACGCTGCGGTGGAAGTGGCGGTGTTCGACTCGACGAGTCATGCCGTGGTGATCGAACCGTGCTTTGGTGGGGAGAAGCAGCTGGAGGCTCCGGCCGCACTTGACATCGCCAATGGCCTGAAGACCGCGTCGTTTGATGGCGTCTACGCGGAGAGTGGTTGCTTTTGGGGCGACGCCGACTTCGACCTCTACTGGACCGCCAGGGGAAGGCTCCTCATCGAGATTTCCCATAGCGGCGAGCCTGGGGAGATCTGCCACGAAAGCTCCAAGGAACGCTCCGCCGTGGCCGCCGGTACGGTGGAGTTCTCATCCGGGCCGAGCACCTTGCAGTTCACGGTCGAGTCCGACTCCGCCTCGATCTCTATCGAGAATCAGACCCGCTGTCTCATGCCGGGCCCTCCACAACCTGACTAGATCAGCTCACCCGCTGACCCTGTGATACACCTGGGCCGCGCCGAATGTGGTAGCGCATAACCGGCAATATGGGCGGCCCTGCCCACGAGGACAGCTAGCGCATATGTGCCGATATGGGCGGCTATCGGGGTGTTTACCGATGGTCGGTGATGTCGCCTTCTTGTAGGGTTTTGGCATGTTTCGTCAGGCGCAGTCACTTCTGGTGTTCTCCGCGATCGCGGTGGCGTCAGCGGCTTGTACGGGTGGGAGCGAGATCGAATCGTCGTCCGCCCCGGCTTCGTCGTCTCCGACTCTTGCGGTGACCTCTACCCGGGTTCCGTCGACGACCGAGACGCCCCGCATCAGCATCGCGTTCGATGGTGCGCTCGATCCTCGCCGAGGCTCCGTTCTTGATCTCGATGATCCGGTGAGTCGTGATGCCGCCCTGATAGCGATGGCGATCGGCCCTGAGGACTTGGCGACAGACTTGTCATATCTGAAGCCGGCGACCCCGGTGGCCTGGGAGCCCGGGTCGGGTCCAGGTTTCTTCTCGGACAATCTCCCGATTGAGGCACCGGGACCCGAAGCGTCTTATCCCGGAGTCAAACAGGGGTATCGGGCTGTTTATGAGAGGCCCTTCGGCGTGTACGAGTCCGGAGTGGAGAACTTCATCGTCGAGATCATCTCGGCGTCCGATTCAATGCGCCTCATGGACGAACAGATTGCCGAAGTCGAAACCGCGGAAGGACTCGCCGTCAAAGAGCTGAAGGGTCGCGACGGCGAGCGGCGCTTTCTCCTATCAAGTGATGTCACCGACTCAATCGACGATGAAGGATCAGCGGACTTCAGCGCTGTGCTCGCGGTTGTCCTTGTTGACGAGATCCTTGCCTCGGTGGTGATCGTTGGTCAGCAGCCGACCGAACTCGAGCAACTCCTGGATCAGGCTGTCAAAGCAACGACTGACCGCATCGACGCTGTGCTGTCCGGCGATTTTGGCTACGGCCCATTCGACGACGTGTCACTACACACCCAGTCTGCACGCTGGGTCTTCGTCGAAGGCGTCTCCAATGATGGCGAGTTCCGCAGCGACGGAACGCATGCCGACAAGGCTTCGACATGCTCGATCGGTATCGGTGGCCTCCCCAACGTCTTCGAGTTCGCCTTCGATCCAAATAGCAGGGGCGTCGCTTCTTTCGCAGGCGTTACAAATCCGTCATCGGCGGGCGCCTGGCCACAGTTCGGCACTTGCGGTCGCAGCTACCCCGGCATGCCTGCCTACTTCTCTCGAGTCGAGTCTCGCAGCGTTGGAGCGTTCCTTCGCGATGTACCCGACCTCGAGCACCTGACCGGAGACCGGGTTGAGTTCAACGGTCACGACACCGTGCGCTTCGACATCTCGGTCGCGTACCAAACGTATCTCGACCGCTTCGAAGCGGAAATCGTCGTCGAACGGTTCGACATCTGGCTCCATGCCGTCGATGGATGGATAGCGGGATGGTCGGTCGAGCTCGTTGCCGACCCCGACGAGCTTGCCCGCCAGGGTTTCGGCGAAGCGTCAGGTCCTGGCTCCGGCAGATTCA
>CAXMPK010000023.1:0-7154 GCA_964195405.1 uncultured Acidimicrobiia bacterium | reverse complement strand
ACCATCGCCAACAATGCCAATCACGGTCTGGCAGACCTGGTCACTGATGGCACTATGAGGCCGACCAATGTGGTGGCGACCCTCGCCCCGTCGATGGATATTCAGATCCCGTCGAATCTGGAGCGATTCACCGGTGATCCCTCAGCTGAGTTCGTCACTGGCTGGTCGACCGACTATCAAATCAGGGAGACGATTGCGGAGGTTCACCAAGCTCACGGCTACCAGCTCGACCCTCACACGGCAACGGCCTGGCGCGCTGGATCCATTACAGAAACTGAAAGCCCTCAGCTGGTCGTTGCCACCGCTCATCCTGCAAAGTTCAACCCCGAGATTGCTCAGCCACGCGGCTATCCGAATCTGATCAGACTCCCCGAAAGAGTGGTCACTATCGGAAACGACCCTTCAGACTTAAAACGACTTCTCCGATAAGTAGTTGGTAGCTGCTTTGCGCACGAAAGTGCATCGGCTACGATGACGTCAGCTACCGGGCCACGGGACCCGTAGCGATCCACCCGCAGCCGCCGATCGAGGCGCGTTCCGATTTCGTGCTGTTGCGAAGCTTCCCGATCCACTTGGAGCCCCCAACAGGGGATGAGTACGAAGGATCCAATGACCACACGAGCTCAACTTCAGAGCAAGTCAATCGACGAACTTCGGCAGATTGCCGAGATAGCAGAGGTCGACCCAGACGGTCTTCAGAAGTCAAAACTGATAACCGTTCTGATGGACTCCGGCAAGATACCGGATGCGCCGGACGAACCGGACGTCGACCTGCCCAAGGCCACACCACGTGCTGAAAAGCCGGAGCGAAGAGAGCCCCCCGGGCTCGACAAGGGTGGAAATGGCACCCGGGCGCCACGTGACGGACAGCGTGATGGTCAAGGCGGTCAGGGCAACCGCAACCGCAATCGCAACCGTCGTCGTCATGAGGAGGAGCAAATCCCCGAAGGCGATCTGGAAGTGCGCGAGGGGATAATCGACATCCTTCCCGAAGGTTATGGGTTTCTCAGGGTCACCGGCTACAAGTCAGGCGACAAGGACGTATACGTTTCTGCCAACCAGGTGCGCAAGTTCCGGCTTCGCAAAGGAGACATTGTTTCGGGCCCGATTCGCCCGCCGCGTTCCAAGGAGAAGTTTCCGGCCGCTGTTCGCATCGAGAAGGTCAACGGTATGGAGCCAGACGACGCGATGGAGCGTCCTAAGTTCGAGAACCTGACCCCACTGTTTCCCGACGTTCGCTTGCGTCTCGAAGTCGAAGGCAAGTCCGACAATGCCCTTACTCGGATCGTCGATTTGATAGCCCCAATCGGCAAGGGACAGCGTGGTCTGATCGTTTCACCTTCCAAGGCCGGCAAGACGACCGTCCTCCAGGAAATCGCCCAGTCGATTACCGACAACAACCCCGAGTGTTATCTCATGGTTGTTCTGGTCGACGAGCGCCCTGAGGAAGTCACTGACATGCAGCGTTCGGTCAAAGGTGAGGTCATCTACTCGACGTTCGATCGTCCGGCTGAGGAACACACGCAGGTATCGGAGTTGGCGGTTGAACGCGCCAAGCGTCTCGTCGAAATGGGTACTGACGTGGTCATCATTCTCGATTCGATCACACGTCTTGCTCGGGCCTACAACTTGGCGCAGCCGGCTTCGGGTCGAATTCTCTCCGGTGGTGTCGACTCCCAGGCGCTCTATCCGCCGAAGCGTTTCTTCGGTGCGGCTCGCAATATCGAAGAAGGCGGTTCGTTGACGATCGTCGCGACCGCGCTCATTGAAACTGGTTCCAAAATGGACGATGTCATTTTCGAGGAGTTCAAGGGCACAGGAAACATGGAGCTTCGTCTAGACCGCAAGCTGGCCGACAAGCGCATTTATCCGGCTGTGGACATCGGGGCGT
Organism: uncultured Acidimicrobiia bacterium; assembly: GCA_964195405.1. Taxonomy (GTDB): domain Bacteria; phylum Actinomycetota; class Acidimicrobiia; order Spongiisociales; family ZC4RG35; genus CAXMPK01. Next base: position 5,263 of record CAXMPK010000023.1, on the reverse strand, counting down.
CGGGAACAAGAAAAGAAGAATTGCTGTTCGACCAGGCAGAGCTGACCCAGGTCTGGAAGCTCCGTAGAGTGCTACTCGCACTTGAGCCGGGAGCTGCTCTCGAGCTTTTGATCGATCGACTCAAGACAACAAAATCCAACGCTGATTTTCTCGCCGAGGTGGCGAAGACCAGCGGCTGACAATCACTTTGACAGGGAGGACAGGCGTGAAAACCGATATTCACCCAACTTACGACACCACATTTGTCACATGCTCATGCGGGAACACCTTCGAGACTCGCAGCACCAAGCCCGGCGACATGCACATTGAGCTTTGCGACGAGTGCCATCCGTTCTTCACGGGTAAGCAGAAGCTCGTCGACTCGGGTGGGCGTGTCGAACGCTTCCAGAGGCGCTACGGCAAGGACACCTTCACCAAAGCCGGCCAGCCTTCCAGCGAAGAGGCAGAGGCCGCTGACGCAGAGTGAAAACGTCCTTCCCGACGGGGAAGGCGCCAACGTCCTTCCCGACAGGGAAGGACGCATTGACCCCGCCAGGACGGTCGGAGGCCAGGCCGTTCTAGAAGGCGTGATGATGCGCGCCCATAGCGCGTGGTCGGTCGCGGTGCGCGCCCCTGACGGCAACATCGTTGGGAGGCGCGAACATCTGGCCCGTCTCAGCGAGCGAAATCGGGCCGCTCGAGTCCCCCTCATTCGAGGCATTTTCGTTTTAGGCGAGTCATTGACTCTTGGCTTCAAGGCTCTCTCATGGTCGGCCCAAAAAGCCACCGACGAAGAGGAGGAGCCGCTCACCGGGGCACAGATCGGGTGGACCATGGCGTTTGCGTTTGCCTTCTTCGCGGGTGTGTTCATCTTGTTGCCGGCGCTGGCGGCCGGCTTTGTTGCTGGCGAGTCCGGCATATGGTTCAACGTTTTTGAGGGTGTCATCCGGCTCGGGCTCTTCGTCGGGTACATCTGGGCCATCGGCAGGTCGAAGGAGATCTCCCGGGTCTTTGAGTATCACGGTGCCGAGCACATGTCGATCCATGCCTACGAGGCTGGGCAACCGTTGAGCATTGACTCAGTGGCCCAATATCCACCCGAACACCCTCGTTGCGGAACCAGCTTCTTGCTCATCGTGGTTCTCGGTTCGATCGTCTTCTTCAGCTTTTTTGGCGTGCCCGGATTCTTGTTTCTTGTGGTTTCTCGTCTGATTGGGATTCCGATCATTGCCGGGATGGCATATGAACTGTTGAGGTGGACGGGCACACGTCCCGAAGGGCGTCTCGCCCATTGGCTGGCATTGCCTGGCATCTGGCTTCAGAAACTCACGACGAAGGTGCCCGACCAAGATCAAATCGAGGTGGCTATATCAAGCCTTGTGGTTGCTCTTGACCAAGAGAACTATGACGAAGTCGTCGGTCGCGGCGGGCTGCCTGAGAGTGCGCTCGATGTTCGACGCTCTGTTTTGGCTGAAGAGGCTTGAATGGATGCGGTCTTCGAGCAACGTCTCAGCGAGATAGAGACAGCATTTGACGAGGTCGAGTCCTCGCTAGGTGATCCTGAGGTTCTCTCCGATCCGTCCCAACTCGCGGAATTGGGCAAGCGTCATTCGGATATGAAAGACGTTGTTGTAGACATTCGTCGATGGCGTGATGCCAATGCCGATCTTTCTGAGGCGAAAGAAATGTTCGACGACCCCGACATGGCTGTCCTTGCCGTGGATCTCGAGTCCGAAATCGAGGCTCTCGAGAGCCGAATCAGGATTGCTCTCGTTCCCAAGGACCCCAACGACACCAAAGATGTGATCATGGAGATCAGGTCGGCGGCGGGTGGTGATGAGGCATCGATCTGGGCTGGGGATTTGCTTCGAATGTACGAGAAGTATGCCGAACATCTCGGATACAAAATCGAGTTGATGGGATCATCCCCCGCGGAAACGGGTGGCTATGACAAGGTGACCGTTGCGGTCAAGGGCCGGGGCGCCTACTCCAAACTGAAGTATGAAGGTGGCGTTCACCGGGTGCAGCGTGTCCCCAAAACCGAGTCCCAGGGCAGGATTCACACCTCGACCGCCACTGTGGCCGTCCTGGCGGAGGCCGAGGAAATCGATATCGATATTGACCCCAACGATGTCCGTGTCGATGTCTACCGCTCGACCGGCCCGGGAGGCCAGTCAGTCAACACGACCGATTCGGCAGTACGACTCACCCACGAGCCCACTGGGATTGTGGTGTCGATGCAGGACGAGAAGAGCCAGCTTCAGAACAAGGAGAAGGCGTGGCGGGTGCTACGCGCCCGGTTGCTTCAAGTCGAGCAGGAAAAGGTCCAGGCCGAGCTTGCCGGGGCCCGTCGCAGCCAGGTCGGGTCTGGCGGCAGATCCGAGAAGATCCGAACCTACAACTACAAGGACAATCGGGTCACCGATCACCGCATCAGGTTGACCATTCGCCGTCTTGACACGATTTTGGAAGGCGCCTTAGACGATTTTGTCGACGCTCTCGCTGCCGACGAAGAGGCTCACCGTCTCGCTGAAGGCTCCTAACCATTCGAAACCTCAGCTTCTACGACCCGTATCCGGGCCGAATCAGCTCATCTTCGAAGTGCAGCTCAGCTCCATTTCGTGACGATCGCGACAAAAACTGTCAGACTTGGGGCAAGGATGCATCCTCTCCCCCCCCATGAATTGACTCGCCTCGAGGCGATCTCAGGCCCTGACACCCCGCTCGCCGATCTCGTTCAGCGCCGACTGGACGGCGAGCCGCTCCAGTACATCGAAGGATCTACTTCATTCGGGCCGTTGGATTTACTCGTGGATGAGCGTGTTCTCGTACCTCGCCCCGAGACTGAGGGCCTTCTCGACATGGCGACCCGCATGGTCCGAAATCCTGAGGTGGTCATCGACCTCTGCACCGGTTCGGGGGCCCTCGGCCTGGCGTTGAAACACAACTTTCCAGGAGCCTCAGTGTTTGCAACAGAGATCTCAGTCGAGGCGCTGGAGGTTGCCAATGTCAACAAGCACCGATCGGGGCTTGATGTCTACCTCGCTGAAGGTGATCTGTTCGACCCGTTGCCGGCGTCCATACTTGGCGAAGTCGATTTGATCGTCGCCAATCCGCCTTACGTGGCAGTCGCTGAAATGTCGTCCCTACCTCGTGATGTGCAACGAGAGCCGCGGATTGCCTTGGTCTCCGGCCCGACCGGCCTCGAAGTCATCGAACGCATCGGAGCCTCCGCTGCCGAATGGCTCCGACCCGGTGGAGTGGTTGTCTGCGAGATCGGCGAGCACCAGGGTGTGTCGGCGACAAGCTCGTTCATCGATCTCCCGGCGGTGGTGCGCCAGGACTTGGCTGGCCGCGATCGATACATCGTTGCCGTCAAGCCATGATCGATGCTGCTGTGGCAGCGATTAGAGACGGACAAGTTATCGGCTTTCCCACTGACACTGTCTATGGGCTGGGGGCGGATCCGCTCAATGACGATGCGGTGGCGCGTTTGTTTGAGATGAAGGGGCGTCCCGACCACAAACCAGTGGGAGTGTTGGTTGCATCTATCGAGCAAGCAGTGCTCTTGGGCGAGATCGAGGGCCATGCACTTGAACTCGCTACCCAGCATTGGCCGGGCCCTTTGACCCTGGTCGTGGCGCCGCTGGTGATCCTGGCAGACTGGGTTGGTGACGCCCAGCGTCGAACGGTTGGCCTTCGGGTACCCGATCATCCTCTGGCCCTGAGACTCCTCGAGGAGACCGGGCCACTCGCGGTCACCTCCGCCAACGTCTCAGATGGGAAGGAGACTGTCGACGCCGAGGAGGCCAAGGACATCTTCGGCAACGACGTGGCCGAATATCTGCCTGGGTTCAGTCCCGGGGGCGAGCCGTCGACGGTCGTGGATGCTTCCGGCGCCCGTCTGAGCGTCCTTCGCGCCGGGCCGATCGACATCTGACGCTTCGTTTAACGCTACATCTAAGGGCTTCATGCGCCCATTACGCTCCCGCTGATGATTTCTATGGACCCGATTGAAAAGGTCGATCCCGCGATTGCAGGGTTGATCCGGAAGGACCTTGAGCGTCAGAACACACATATCCACCTGATCGCATCCGAGAACTTCGCATCTCCGGCTGTGATGGCTGCGTCCGGTTCGATCTTCACCAACAAGTACGCCGAGGGGTATCCGGGGAGGCGTTACTACGAGGGTTGTCAGGTGGTCGACGAGATGGAACAACTCGCCATCGACCGGGCAAAGGACCTCTTCGGTGCGGAATACGCCAATGTTCAGGCGCACTCCGGAGCTCAGGCGAATATGGGTGTGTACTTCTCTCTGATTGAGCCGGGTGACACGGTTCTCGGAATGCGTCTCGACCAGGGTGGGCACCTGACTCATGGCTCGCCCGTGAACTTTTCGGGGCTCTACTACGACTTTGTGGCATATGGCGTCGACCCCGATTCCGAAGTGATCGACATGGACGAAGTGCGCAGGTTGGCCCTCGAACACAGGCCGAAGATCGTCCTCGCCGGGTACTCGGCATACTCACGCGCTCTGGACTATGAGGGCTTTCGCGCGGTCGCAGATGAAATCGGAGCGATCTTCATGGTCGACGCGGCGCATTTCATCGGGTTGGTGGCTGGAAAATCGCACCCATCTCCGATTCCCCATGCGGACATCGTCACCGGCACAACTCATAAGGCTCTCCGTGGTCCCCGAGGCGGCGTGATTCTGGGCAAAGAAGAGTACGGGGCGGCGATCAACAAAGCCGTTTTTCCCAATGTTCAGGGTGGTCCCATTGAGTCACAGGTGGCGGCGAAAGCTGTCTGTTTCCACGAGGCGAAACAACCCTCCTTCCACGACTACACCGAACAGGTCGTGGTCAATGCCGCAGCCATGGCAGAAACGATGCAGGCCGAGGGAGTGCGAGTGGTTTCGGGTGGGACCGACAACCACCTGTTCCTGATCGACCTTCGCTCGGTGGACGAGGACTTGACCGGCAAGGAGGCCGCCAAAATGCTCGACGGAGTTGGCGTCACCCTCAACTTCAACGCCATTCCCAACGACCCTCGTCCTCCTTTCCGGGCTTCGGGCTTGCGGATCGGGACCCCGGCCATGACAACCCAGGGAATGAAAGAGGGCCAAGCGTCGGAGGTTGGGTCATTGATATCACGGGCTCTCAAGGAGCACGACGACCAGGCCGCTCTTACGAAGGTGGCCGGTCGGGTCTCAGAATTGGCGCGAGAGTTCTCGCCTTACCCTCAGGACTTTTCAGGACACGTCTAGAGCTGCAAGGCCCTCGTC
>CAXMPK010000022.1:0-2279 GCA_964195405.1 uncultured Acidimicrobiia bacterium | reverse complement strand
CTACGCAGAGGGCATGGAGCTCGCCTCGCAGGACAGATTCCATGAAGCTCTGACCTCGTTTCGGCTGTCTCTCAGAGAGTCTCCGACCGATGTAGCGACGCTCGAGCAGATGGCTGTCGTATATACGCGAATGGGAGTAAGCGACGAAGCTATAAAGATGTATCAGCGCGCATTGGAGAAGGACCCGACGAGTGCTGGGGCACACTATGGCATAGCGTTCCTGCTGCTGAATAAGGGCAGTGGAGACGAGGCCGTTGCCCATCTAGAGCGATTTCTTGAGACAGGCGGAGGGCTTCCTGGCACCGGACGCCACGTTGAACACGCCAGACAGACGTTGGACGAACTTCGCGCAGGGGGTGACACGGAGGAAAGCCCCGGCGATGGGTCCTGACGCCACCGCTGGTCGCTACACAGCCGGGCCACAGATAGGAGGCCTCAGGGGCGGTACTCTCGCAGCGCCTTTCTTCGAGAGTGCAACGCTATTCACGGGTGCAGCCGCGTGCAAACGTGGATCCGACGGGCAGTGGGAGGAGTTCAGCCGACACGCTCTCGTCGATCGCATCCGGGCAATTTCTGCGGGGCTCCGCGATGTTGGATGCGAGCCGGGTGACCGGGTAGCGATCCTCTCCCACACTCGACTTGAGTGGGGGCTTGCTGATTGGGCGTCACTCCTCGGTCGCCAGATCGTCGTCACGGTCTATCCTGTCCTGCCGTCCGATCAGGTGCTGCATATTCTTCGTGACTCGGGTGCCCGACTGGTATTTGCAGCTGACGAAGACCAGTTGGCGAAGATCACTGAAATTCAGTCACAATTGGAGAATCTCGAAACGGCCGTAGTGTTCGATCCCGGTGTTGCAGGTCCAATGTCCGAAAATCGGGATGGACTCGCTGTATTGTCTTTGGATCAGTTGGAAGCCAGAGGTGCGGGTGCTCCGGCATACGCCAGGTTTGAAGGCGAGGCGAACAAGATTCAGCCAACTGATCTGGCCACCCTTATTTACACGTCTGGTACCACGGGTACGCCCAAAGGCGTAAAGCTTACACACGAGAATCTGACGGCGAATGTACGCCAATGTGCCTCTGTCTTACCGATCTCGGAAACGGACACCTGCCTGAGTTGGCTGCCCCTGTCACACGGGTTTGAGCGAACGGTCGGTCACCTGTTGATGTGGTCTAGGGGGGCAAAAATTGCTTACGCCGAATCCACGGACACTGTAGCCCGCGACATGATGGAGGTGCGTCCAACTCTGATCATCGCCGTACCCAGATTATACGAGAAGTTCTATGAGGCGGTTGAAGAGGCCGTGGCCAGGGGTGGAGCGATGAAGCGAGTGGTATTCCGGTTCGCTCGATTCATCGGGGGGCGGTACAGCGATCGCGCTGCCCGCGGCCGGCCGGTGGGTCCGCTGACGAGAGTTGGCCACGCAATTGCAGATCGGATGATGTTCTCGAAGCTTCGAGTGCGAACCGGAGGCAGGGTCCGATTCTTCATCAGCGGTGCTGCCCCCCTGTCCGCTGAGATCAATCGATTCTTTTTTGCCTCAGGCATGACGATTCTGGAGGGATACGGTCTAACCGAGACATCGCCTGTCACGAACGTCAATCTTCCCACAGACATCCGGTTTGGCTCTGTCGGACCACCCGTTCCCGGGACAGAACTCGCGATCGCCGATGATGGAGAAATCCTGTTCCGGGGCCCCCAGATAATGGAGGGATATTACAACGCGCCCGAGGCGACGAGCGAGGCGTTGCAGCCAGACGGTTGGCTCCTCACAGGTGACATCGGTCAGATCGATGCAGACGGGTACCTGACGATCACGGACCGCAAGAAAAACATCATCGTTACGGCCGCAGGCAAGAATATCGTTCCAGGTGCACTCGAGGAGCGCATGGCTCGGTCGCCATTGGTCGAGAACGTCGTGTTGGTGGGCGATAGAAGGAAGTTCACAATCGCCCTCGTTGTTCCCAACCTTGCTGCGCTTCAAGCGGCGTTCCCCGATCGTGGGCCGACGCTCCAGGATCGCGAGACGTTGATCAGCGAACCAGGTCTCCAGGAAGTGCTCGAGGCGGACATTTTTCCGCGTGTTGAGTCGTTTGCGCGCTACGAACGGCCGAAGCTGGTGGTGCCGTTACCAGAGTCGTTCTCGATCGATAATGGACTTCTCACTCCGACCCTGAAGGTCAAGCGTCGGGCGGTCGCGGAGCGCTACATGGAGCTCATCGAGCAACACTTCGAACAAGCTGAGCAGGCGTATGATTCCGGGGACGATGTTGATGTC
>CAXMPK010000021.1:0-1854 GCA_964195405.1 uncultured Acidimicrobiia bacterium | reverse complement strand
GACTTCGGTGAGATGCATCGACGTATGCAGTGGTATGTCGATGAGGAGTTGTTGTCGTGTTGTGCGACTGTGGTGATGCATGGCGGCGACGTTGTGGATGTGGGCTTGTTCGGGTTCATGGATGTGGGATCCCGGGAGCCGCTTCGTTTGGATGGGATTCATCGCATCTATTCGAATACGAAGTTGATTACGTCGGTGGCAGCGATGATGCGCTACGAGCGTGGCCTGTTCGGTCTAGATGACCCGGTCGAAGAGTATTTGCCTGGATTCGCTGACATGGAGGTCCTCACCGAGGGTGCTGCTTCGTTGGACGACACTGTGCCTGCTGAACGGTCGATCACTCCCCGCCATCTTCTGAGTCATACGTCGGGCCTGTCGTATGGGTTCGTGGAGCCTGACTCTTTGATAGATAAGGGGTATACCGCAACCGGTCTGGGCGACTCTGACCAACCCCTTTCAGACCTGTGCGTACAACTCGGTGACTTTCCACTTGGTGTTTCAGCCAGGAACACAATGGCGGTACAGCTTCGCCACCGACGTTGTGGCACGACTTATCGAAGTGCTGTCGGGTGAGTGTTTCGATTCGTTCCTCGAAACGTCGATCTTCTCGCCTCTCGAAATGGTCGACACGGGTTTTCATGTACCACCTGACAAACACGACCGCTTTGTCACCATGTATTCAGGACCCGATCTTCTGGACCACACCAAACCCGGCCTGTTCAAAGCAGACGACCCCGCAACCGGCAGCTTCTCCCAACCCCGAGAACTGCTGAGCGGCGGGGGCGGGCTTGTCTCGACGCTCCCGGACTACACGCAGTTCATGCAGATGCTGATCGGAGGTGGCCAATGGCGAAGTCGGAGAATCATCAGCGAGGACTCCCTACTTCTGATGCGCAGAAACCAACTTCCGGAAGGAATCCACGTCAATTCTCCAGACCGGCCATGGCCACTGCCTGGCACGATGTTCGGTCTCGGGTTTGCCCTCCTTGAGCATCCCGAATCCGACTATCCAACAGGGAGCCAGGGTGAGTATGGGTGGCGTGGGGCGGCCGGAACCGCAGCTTGGGTAGCCCCAAAATCAAACGTTGCTGGAATCTGTTTCACCCAGCGAATGCCTGCGCCCTTCCACCCCTACATCGACGAGTTCAGTCGGTTCGTCTACGAAGCCGCCCCAGACGGAGAAACAAGCACTCGCACATAACGGCACTTATGTGCGGTTATGTCAGTTGTTTTTTAGTCGCGTGCGGTTCGCTGTGTGTCCGTCAGTCTGATTGAGGGTTTTCCTCGAGCGTTGTCTTCAGGTCTCTGTGGCTCTGAGCAAGCTCCTTCTCCGCCTGCCTGCGTACGACCAACGGCACCAGCAGCTTGCCGATTCCGTGGCCTTCGAAGTCGAGTTCGAATGTGAAGCGTGTGCGGTCGCCGCCGCTGAGCGGCTCGAAACTTCCCTTCCCCATCGCCCGAACCGGACCGTCGAGCACCCTGAATGCGTAGTTTCTCGGAGAGTCATATTCCGTCAACTCCGCGGTCATCGTCTGATCTCGTTTCCCCATCCGGCGGGTCATCACCAATCTGGAACCTTGCTGTAAAGGCCCATCGTCTTCGGCACTCGCGCTTACAACAGCAGCCTGCCATTCGGTGAATTTGGACGGATCGGTCACGTAGGCGAAAACTTCGGCGGGCCCCCTGTCGATCTCACCGCTGTGGACGATCGCCGTCATGCGTGCACTCCTCTTCGATAACGAACCGACACACCTGAGTCCATCGCTTTCCGCTGTGGACTCTGTTCAGTCGGCCTTAGTCCGAATCTACACCACGCCACTCATTCGGTGCAGACCTGGGCCGCTCTCGGCGACC
>CAXMPK010000020.1:0-6173 GCA_964195405.1 uncultured Acidimicrobiia bacterium | reverse complement strand
TCGCTCACCGGGCAAGCCTTAGCCGTCCGCGCCCTCGCATGGCGGCTCTCCGTAGCGGAGCCCGAAACAGCAGACGCTGTGTTCAAAGACGTTGCACGGCGCGTGCCGCTCCTGACAGCGTCGGTCGGCCAAGATCTCAAGTTGAACGACGCTGCCGCCGTGCTGGAGGGACTCGCTATCCGCTTCCCAACGCTCAGCGGACAATCAATCGACGACGCAGTCAACCGCTCAGCCGACACGGTTCTCGCGTTCCTCGAAGCGCCCGACGGCACGATCGAGCTTGACACAATCGCGTCGATCGTGCGTGGCCTAACGGCCTACGCGGTATCACCTGCAACCGACAACAGCACGACCATCGAGGCCACCCTGGGGTCATTCCTAGACAGCGCGGTCATCAACTCGCAGCTCGTCACAGGCTTACACCCCCCGTCAACCGTGTTCGACAGTATTGATACCGACACCACGGACGAAGAGTTGGTGGCACCTGCACACATTCCACAGGGAGCGGCCGAACACCCGAGGTTTCGTTCAGCAATCAGGTTCAGCGGGACCGCTTGGGTAGCCTCCGATGATCTGGCGCCTGTCGACGTAACATTGGCGCTCGCGTCGGCCTTATTCAGTGCCCCACCCCCGGTGCTTTCGAACCCCGACGCCGCCACCACCCAGCAACAGGACGCGGCTAGCCAGACCGGAGAGCAGGCCCTCGTGACGATCTCGATCACTTCCACCGAATTCGCGTTCGATCCAGATTCCCCCGATATCCTCGCCGGTAGCGACGTGACACTTACATTGGTCAACGAAGGTGTGGTCCTACACAACATCGAGATCCCGGGCCTCGGCGTGTTCGTCGAGGCTGATATCGGTGCTACTTCCTCAGTTACCTTCACTGCCCCCGAGTCCCTCGGGAACTACGAGTTCGTCTGTAACCTTCCCGGACACGCCGAAGCCGGAATGACCGGCTCCATCACGGTAGGAGCACCACCGACTGATGTGGAAGAGCTGGAAGTCCCCACTGTTGTGCCCACCACCACGCCACTCCCACCAGATGTGCTGGGCGCCGACGAACGACAAGGGGTTGGATGGCCATGGATCGTTGCCCTCGGAATGATCGCCGTGTTGCTCGTCCTCAACGTCTGGACCCTCCGGCGTTTCGTCATCGCTCTTGACCAGAAGCCACAAGGCTCCGCCCAGCTGCCACCTGGCGGTGCGGAGAACAATGAGAAAGGACGATCTACCCCATGAAGGCACTACTTAATCGACTCGGATACCTCGTCGCCCCTGCGGCGATCCTGACACTCGTACTGTTGTCTGCAGCCTGTGTTTCAGCCGACAACACGACTGAAACAACTGACCCACCCGCTGATCACGGCTCAGTCGACCATGACGACACGGAGTCTGACGCCAGCGTGACGGGCGTTCTCATCGCCGTTGAAGGCGACCTCACTGCAACAACACACCTCGAGATCCTGACGAAGGACGGAACAACAATGAGCTTCAGCGTCGCAGAGGGGGCGAAGTTCGACGGAGGGCCCGTCTCCCATGTGCGCGACCATCTGATAAGTGGGGAGCCCATCACCGTCGACTACGTGATACTTGACGACGGTCAACTACAAGCCACCTATCTGGAGGACTCCCATGACTCATGACGCAACCCAGACCATGCCGCCATCACGTCCTATCTGGGCCAGGACTCGGGTTCGCCCCCTAGTTCTCGTTCTTGCTCTAGCGGCGATCGTACTCACCGGCTGCAGTTCTGACCCCAAGACGGACTTCCCCGAAGGAAGCATTTCCGTCATCGCCAACGCAGACATCGGAACCGGGCACTCGCGGATTCTGATCGGCGTTGTGGGACCCGACGGTGCCCGCCTCGGATCACCCGAGACTCTCTTGTCAGTGGTGGTAGCTCCGGCATCAAGGCCCGAGGACACGATAACCATCCAGCCAGTGTGGACGTGGATCATCGAAGACGTCATCGGGCTGTGGCGAGCGGAACTCGAGCTCGACGAAGCAGGCCGCTGGCTCTTAGCCGTAGTTCCCGAGGAAGGCCCCGCCCCTGCCATTGCGCAATTTCTTGTGAACGAGCAGACGGCCGCGCCAGGCATCGGCGACCCGGCTCCTTCACTGCCGACGCCGACTGTGAGCAGCGGCCCCATCGAATCCATCACGTCGGATCAGGAACCCGACCTCCGGTTCTATCAAACCAGTCTGGACCAAGCGATAGCCTCCGGACGCCAGACCGTCGTCGTCTTCGCAACGCCAGCCTTCTGCTCGTCCGCTGCATGCGGACCGCTGCTCGACATCACGAAGGAAGTTGCAACCGACTTTCCTGATGTGGAATTCATCCACGTCGAGGTCTACCTCGGCATCAACGAACCAGACTTCGTCCCCGACGGCAACCATCTTGCACCAGCCATGGGTCCAGACTTCTGGAACTTGCCATCGGAGCCTTGGGTGTTCGTCATCGACAAGTCCGGCCTAGTTTCCGCCCGCTTCGAAGGGGTCATGGCTGGAGCTGAGCTACGAAAAGCCCTCGGTTGATACGAATCCCACATCGGAGTGCAGGAGTTCCTAAACCTGAAGACGGTTGTCGTCTCCTAGAGAACCGACAGAGGGCCAACTAACTCAAGGCGCCCCCTGCTGGTGTTATTTGTTAGCCGAGTCGACGTGGCGGACGGCGGCGGTTCGGCCAGTGAATCCGTAAACAATGGCGACGGCGAAACCGAACATCGCCACCCCCACGCCCTGATGGGCTAATGCCAGCCACTTGGGAACGCCAAACCAGACCACACCGACGCCGAGACCAATCTCCTCAACGGGTTCGAGCCGTACCCACCAGATTAGGCCGTAACATGTCCGGCTCGGATCGCCTCAGGAAGGCTCAGCGAGGGCACCTTGTCGAGTTTGTCAACCTGACACAGGCGAGCAGGTACCGAAGGATCCGACTAGCCTCCGATTTGTCGAAAAGGGCGGGTCGGGTTCTTTGGCGGAGCTGGCAGGGTAAGGACGAACGTCGAACCCAGGCGTAGCCTAGGTGAACTGACAGTGGTGTCTCCCCCGTGCATACGTGCCAGGCTTCGGGCTCCGCAGGCCTACCGGGTTCCTCATGGCCTGAGACGGCCAGAGACCAAGAAGACTCGCCACAACCATTAGTGCTGGACCGCATCAAACTTTCACGGATCGCTGACAGCAAAAACCCACGGAGACACGGCCCTTAGCCCAAAGGATTTTCACGGAGTGAAAGGAAGGGCCAGAGATCCAGGCCGCACTCTACTTTGAAGCAATAGGACCTCTAGCCTGTGAAAGAAGCAGCTAACAAAGCGACGGAGCCAACCAAGAAGGGGTCCCTACCCGCAGGTAGGGACCCCTCTCTGGGGAAGACGCCTCCCAGCGGGACCGGCTTTTCGGCTCCAGACGGCAGCCTACTAACACCACCGAGAACCGATTAGCCCTCGCGTACGTATTGACGGTGAAACCCCTTTTAGGAGGAGAGACGATGAGACGAATCGGAACCATCGCGGCGATTCTGGCAATGGTGGCAACGGCGTGTACCGCGAGCGGTGCCGACGAGCCGGCTATAACGAACCCGCTGGCAACAGCTGAAGCTTCAACCACTACCACCACAGAACCCGAGCCAGCTGCCGGGTTGGTGGCGTTGGCTGATTCGTCGTTGGGGTCGGTCCTGGTTGATGGTGACGGCAATGTGCTCTACTTGTTTACTCCTGATGAGCAGAGTGAAAGTGTCTGTTATGACGAGTGCGCGGGTTTCTGGCCTCCGCTGGTGGGCGACTTCGAAGCTGGTGATGGTGTGGATGCTGCCCTGATGGGATCGGTTGCTCGTACCGACGGTTCTGAGCAGGTCACGTACAACGGTTGGCCGCTCTATTACTTCGCTAATGATGCGGCTCCTGGTGACACGAACGGTCAGGGTGTCAATGAGGTTTGGTACGTCCTCGATGCAGCAGGCGACGGCATCGGCCTGGGCGGTTGAGGCAGATCCACTGACCCCCGGTAACGTGAGACGAGATGGAGACGTGGTGAACGACCGAATCAGCTCGAAGGTGATGCGTCGGTTCCGGGATGGTGATTCCGGGGCTGTGCGCGAGCTGTACGACCGTTACGGCCGGGCGGTCTTCACCGTGGCCTATCAGTCCCTGAACGACCGCGGGCTCGCCGAGGAAGCAGTGCAGCAGACCTTCCTGCAAGCGTGGAGGGCAGCAGGCCGATTCGACCCGAATCGAGATCCCGCTCCCTGGCTGTATGCGATCGCCCGGCGGGTTACCGTCGATCTCTACCGGCGGGAACGACGCCACGAATCGAGCGATCCCACCGAACCCGAGGTGGCGGTTCTCTCACAGTCGTTCGAAGGAACGTGGGAGATTTGGGAGGTCCGCTCGGCTCTGGATCAAGTACCGCCAGATGAACGCGAGATTCTGCACGCCACTCACTATCTAGGGTTCACCCATGAGGAGACGGCCGACCGGCTCGGTCTTCCCGTAGGGACGGTGAAATCCCGTTCATACCGAGCCCACCGGCGCCTGGCAGGACTTCTATCCCATCTCCGAGACGCGACAGCATGAACTGCGACGAGTTCCGGGTAAGATACCTTGCTGGCGAAGAAGGTGACGTGACCCGCACCCACCTTGTCGGGTGCGCATCTTGTCGTGCCGTTCATGCCGATCTGGAAGTCGGCCGGCGCGCTCTGATGGACCCGGTGATCTGGGAGGAACCTCCTCTGGAGCTCGAGAATCAGGTCGTTGCCTTGATCTCCGGGCGGAAAGCAGACCGCCAGGTTGGCTCCAGCTGGTTCGAGCGATGGTCACGGTCGCTGATGGCAGCCGCCGCCGCAGTCGTGATCGCGGCCGGCCTCTATCCGGTGCTGCGAACCCCGCCGGCCGATTGGGAGGTGGCGATGCTGGGAACGGACCTCGCCCCGGGAGCTACTTCAACCGTGTCGGGTTGGAATACCGATGCCGGGACCCGCATGGTGCTGGCCATTGAGGGCCTCGACCCTGCGCCGTCCGGCTCCGTATACGAGCTCTGGCTGAGTGAGGGTCCGCTCCACATCTCTGCTGGGACCTTCACCGCCGATGGCGAGATCGAACTGTGGTCAGGGGTGTCGCGGGCCGACTTCCCGCGACTCTGGGTGACACTCGAGCCTCTCGACGAAGACGAAAGCCCGTCGAGCCAGACGGTGCTCGACACGGAGGCTTGACGGCTGCGATTTAGGGTGCCGGCTGTCAGGGCGCTCCAGGGTTACCTTCGCAAGCGATGCCATCGTTGTCCTGGTCAAGCCTCGCTACGTCGCCGTAATACGGGAAGTAGTAGTCGAACCAACTTTGCGCCTCTGCCCAAGTCGCAAAATCACCGCAATTCTTGGTGTCCCCAGGGTTTGAGGGGATAGTCGTGGTCGTAACTGGTGGCTTCGTCGTAGTGGTCGGAGTCGTGGTGGTACTTGTGGTCGAGGTAGTATTCGTCGTTGAGGTAGCACTCGTCGTTGAGGTAGTACTCGTGGTTGGGGCGGACGTCGTTGTCGAAGCAGTCGTGGTGGTACTAGACGTCGAACTCGGAGTAGAGGTCGTCGACGTCGGAGCAGCTGTGGTAGAAGGACTCGACGTAGTGGTCGCCACCGCTGCGGATGTACTCGTGGTTGTCGAAGCCGAAGTAGTCGACGTGGAAGCCACTGAAGTTTGCGCAGAAACCGTAGGTGAACTCGGCTGCGCTTCCGGCGTTGAACCATCAGCCAGCCCTCCAAGAGCCGAAAGCACCACGACAGTCCCAACCGTAACCTGCTTACCCCTTGTGCTTAGCCCCTTAAACCAACTGACCGCCTTCACGTCCCCAACCTCATCCCATCTCGTATAGACACCAACTTTCACCGCACGGCGACCCACTGTGCCCCGATGACCCAGTCTTCCAACTCGAAGAAATTTCACGGAGTGAAAGAAGGGAGCGGGGCTTCCCGTCTCTGTTCTGTTTGCAGTGATTCTGAACCGTGGCACCGTCAACCAACCGTTTGCTCAGGTCAACAGGGCTCTACGGCTTTCCGGCCAGTTAACCGTTTCGGTCCAGGGAAACAGTGAAGTTCGTGAAGTTGATGAAACTTCGGGAGGGTACCGTTTCATTGGTTTACAAGCCCTCAAAGGGGGATTCAGTGAAGTTAGTTAATATCGGAC
>CAXMPK010000019.1:0-2068 GCA_964195405.1 uncultured Acidimicrobiia bacterium | reverse complement strand
GGGTCTACGTCAACGACGACAAGGTTTTCGGGGATCGCTAGGCCAATGTTGCAGGCCGGGGTGTCTGTCCACCAGTCGATGACGCCTGCGATACTTGATGTTGCGTCTTTGAATCCTCGACCGCCGCCCAACGGCTCTTTTTTGCCTGCCTGTAATCTGAAGACGGGCCAGCCTTTGCGGGCGTAGTTCACTGCCGGTTCGGTCAAGTCAGCGGTAGGATTAGTGTTAGTCATTTGTACCTTACGGTTGGTGGCTGTGTGGATCGAGTCGCAGCAGTTCTGTGGTGGTGACTGCTGCGACTCTCCACCAAACTTTTATGTTAGCCGAGCATCGACCCCCCGGCGACAACGGGTGCCGCCACAGGTGCCGCTACGGGTGCCGCAGCAGGCTTGTCGAGCTTGTCGATGATCGACGGCGCCTCGTAAGCGATCCGCCAATCCCGGTACGGGTTGTTACCGGCGGTCTTCGACGGCACACGGCCCTGGTAGCGGACAGCGAAGTCGCCTCCGACACGGACATCGTTCTTAGCGAAGAACGAGTTGTACACGGCGCCGAGGCAATGCACGGCGACACCTTCGGTACCGGCAGGCAAAACCATTTGGGCCTGGTTGATCAACGCGACCTGAGGGTTCAGGGTGATGATCTTGTAGGTGCCGTAGCTGGTCGTGTTTTCGCTGATCTCCAGGATGGTCCCGGCGATCATGTCGCCTTCAGCCATGTCGTCCTGGCCCTCCGGCGGACGCCAGTTTTCGGTCTGGAGGTGCGAGGTTTCCTCGTCCAACTTGTTCAACAGGTCATCAATGGTGCTCATGATGTTTTCTTCTTCCTTTGGCCCTTCGGCCGTGTGGGGTGCCGTTCTGGGAACGGCATTTGGAAAGCGTCTTCCAGTTTGTCCAACGCTTCGATGATGGAGTTTTCGTGGGCCATGTTCAACCCTGTACTCAGGTTACCGTACTCGGGGGCCATAGCGGACACCAAATATTCGATTGCTTCAGGAACCGCCGAGATCCGCATGATACGCCGACGCAACCATTGCTCGACGGGCTCGCCATCCTCAACGACTTCGGTGAGTACCGACATTTTGACTTTGCGCCATTCACGGATCTCCAACGAACGCAGAGCAGACTTCCAACCTTCGACCAGATCGAGCTTGTGTTGACGGAGAGCGCCGCCGCCCTCAGCATCAAGATGGACGATCAACCCGACCGTCTTATCTAACACTGTCATCGGTTGACGCCCAAGCACGTCGCCATGCTCGTACAGCCATTCGGCGTTGGCGTACATCGCTAACTGTGTCGCCATCTCGCGGAAACCGAGATCTATAGACGAACCAGTCTTGTAATCGACGATGATGGGGTCCGGCCCGACGGCTGGGACGATAGCGATAGCGTCGGGTGTGCCCGCATAGCTGTGGGTATCCGAAATGACCATCTGTTCGAGGTTGATGAATGTCCAGTCGGCAGTAACGCGACGCCATTCCGAAACCTGCCGTTGCCAGCGTGCCGGCACGTCAACTTCTTCGCCGGACTGGAGACGGTACAGGATGTCGTGAAGCGACGTGCCTTCCTCGGCCCGCTGCGACGACTTCGCAGACTTGTGGGCATCCTCGACGATGCCGTTCAACAAATCTTTGTTGGCTTTCGTTTTGTTATCTGTCGCCCGCTGAGCGAACGTCAACAGCGAAGGGTTGAGCGTCAGGCCGAACACGGTCTGGCGTTGCAACCATTTTTCGAGGTTGAACCTGTCGGCCTGTACCTCGGAGATCGTCGTGACCCTAGTGTAGCCTGTCGCTGGCCCGCCGTTAAGGTTGGGGATAAGGGGACGGCCCCAACGGTCGCGTTCCACGGTACTCATTGGTCGCCCCTGAGTTCGTCGATGGCGTAGGTTGCTGCGAGCAGTGTCACCCCGAGCGAGAAACCGAACCACAGTCCGGTGAGAAAAGCTTTCATGATGGAATCTTCCTTACAGGACGGTCGTCGCCGTCCGGGTTATTCTGGATGAATGAGAGTAGCACCATAATATGGAAACCGGCGGCAGCGAGATGAGAGTCACCGAATTCTTCGTCGAG
>CAXMPK010000018.1:0-3462 GCA_964195405.1 uncultured Acidimicrobiia bacterium | reverse complement strand
TTGGGTCGCCGCGACGTCCACCAGCTCCATCAGGACGTCGATGTTGACGTCGTCGACGTTCTTGAAACTGATCGAGGCGCTTCCCACCTTGACCTTGCCCAAGCGGTCTTTGTATTGAGCCAGCACATAGCCGTCGTCGTCGACGGCATTGACATACATGCTGAGGTAGTTCTTCTGTGCAGCCAACCCCACCATGAACCATTCGACGGTCTTCCCGCTCGAATTGGTGTATCTGAACTCGCCGTATCCGATGATCTTCTGATCGCTGCCACCCCAAAACTTGCCCTCGTAGAGCACCCGGGATGCACCGCTCATACGATCCGAGATCGCGGTGTCCAGCAGCACCATCTGATCACGCACGTTCTCAGACAAAGACGCCAAATGCTCGCCGACCGACATCCGGGATATCTCCACTATTGGGTTTCCTCGACAAACTCCCGGAGATGACCTGCCAAGCGCTGCAATGACGGCAGATGGACATACATCATGTGACCGGCTTCGTAGTACTCCATCCGGACGTTGGGACGTAGCTCCGGATCGAGACCCATGTGTGAGAAGGTGTACTCGGTGGCGAAATGAGGAGTAGCCAGGTCGTAGTAGCCGTTCGCCGCCAGCACTTTCGTCCCCGGAGAACGTGACATCAGCTCGCGCATCTTCTCGGATGTGTCGACGTAGCGATTCTTGAAATCCTCATAATTCCACCGTTCATTGACCTTCATCGACATGATCTTGTAAATCTTGTCCGCCTCAAAGCCAAGTTCGTCACGGAGGTAGGTATTCAGCGCCGACGTCGCCACCGCCCCGGTGGCGTCAAGACTCGGATCGGCTTCCATGTTGTCGCCGTCGGCCACTTTGCCGATGCCGACATAACGAGAGTCGATGCGCCCCACTGTGCGACGTTGGTCCCTGAGCAATTCCTTACAGAAGCGAAGAATGTGGATCCTGAGGTCATAGCGGTCCACGTATTCCTCTCCGAGACCGGTGTAACCCGCCACCCGGGAGACCATGTCCTTGCGCACGTCGTCTTCTAGACGATCGCCCCTGGCAAGAGCCAGCCAATAGTCACCCAACGCAAATTCTTCTACTTCATCGAGGAAATCACGTAGCGACATCGATTGATATCGCTTGGAAAGCAGACCGTGATACCAAGCAGTCGCAGCGTATGTGGGCAAGTAGAGGGCGAAGGGAAGGTCGTTGCCAGGGTGGACCATCCAATCCTTCTTGCCGATAGCCGAGGTTTGATAGTTGAGGATCGTCGAGATGAGAACGATCCCGTTGAACTCAACACCGTGATTCACCAGCAGGTCATTGGCGATGCCAGCTCCACGCAGGGTGCCGTAGCTCTCCCCGGCCAGGTACTTGGGCGACGCCCAGCGACCGTTGGCATTGAGGTAGTTGACGATGAAGTGGCTGAAGGCCTCGACGTCGTGTTTGAAGTGGTGGAAATCCTCCTCGTCTTTCTTCTTGACTGTGGTGCTGAATCCGGTGCCGATGGCATCGACACACACCACGTCCGACACGTCGAGAATGGAGTGCTCGTTGTCGATGAGTCTCCCCTGCATCCCAATCTTGAAGCCGTCATCGTCGAACTCCATGCGTTTGGGCCCAAAAAGACCAAGGTGAAGCCACACGGTGGAAGAACCCGGACCACCGTTGAAACAGAACAAGACCGGACGGTCACTGGGGTCGACGTCATCCCTGGTGTAGGCGACGTAGAAGAACTCGGCCTTCTTGTCGTTCACCTCGAAGATCGACGTCGCCGCAGTGGCGGTGTATGCGACCTCGGTGCCGCCGAAGCTCCCCTGAAACTCCTTGGTCGTCTTCTGGGGCTTGACCGAAGGAACCCTGTCTTTCTTGGACTTCTTCCCTTTCGACTTCTGGTTCGTCATGCCAACGAGGCTAAACGGGTTGCGGCCTACCATCCTCGTCGATCCAATCTTCGGACGACGCTCCCAAGCCTTCGGCGATTCGGTTGATGTAGTTGAAATAGGCGACAACCTGCACACAGCTGGAGATGCCCTTGTCGTCAAAACCGTGGGAACGGAGAATCGCCAAGTCGCCGGCCCTCACAGAGGAGGGATCACTGGTCAGCTTTTCCGCGTATTCAAGAAGAGCATCCGTCTCCGGTCCCAGCCCGGCGGTTCGCCAGTCGGTGGCGAACCGATCCACCATTTCCTGATCTTCAACCTCATCACGGAGGTCGTGGAGGTGGGCGAGTGTTCAGTAATGACACTCGTTGATGTCCGAAGTCACCACCGCGATCATCTCTCTTTGAGCCCGCGTGAGTGGTGAGGGGCCAAACATGATGGACGAGTAGAGACGCATCGAGTCTCTCATGACCTCCGGCAACTGGCTCTGAATGGAGACGATGTTCCAGATACGACCTGCCCTACGATGAGCAGCGTCATATTCCCGTCGCGCCACACCCGTGGTCTCTTCATATTCGAGAACGTGAACGTGGGGCACGATCAGCCAGCCAAGAAAAGAGCAGGCTCTTCGAGATTCTCCATCACCAGGGCCATGAATCGGCGACCGGTGCCACCGTCGATCACCCGGTGATCGTACGAAATCGAAAGCGGCATGACCGGGGCAATCGCCAAATCCCCGTCGTACACGATCGGCTTGGTCCGGGCCCGTCCAACCGAGAGAATCGCGGTTGTGCCGTAGGGGATGATTGGTGTGCCGTGGCCACCACCTACGGCTCCAATGTTCGAAACGGTAAAGGTCTGACCGGTGAGTTCGTCCAGTGTCAAAGTCCTCTCCCGGGCTCCTTCACCAAGACGTCTTACCTCTTCGGCGAGTTCCAGCACACTTCTCGGGTCGGCATCTTTGATGACCGCCACGATGAGCCCATCAGTGGTGTCGACCGCGATTCCGATGTCATGTGATCTGTGTACCACCAACTCGTCACCATCGAGGGTGGAGTTGAACTCAGGGAAAGCGCTCAGAGCCGGCAACACCGCCTGGATAACCAATGCTTCCACTGGAATCTTGATTTGATGGCGGTCACTCAGGGCTGTGCGCACCTCGAGAAGACGGGTGGCATCGACATCGTCAAAGGTGGTGACATGTGGGATCTCGGCCCAACTCTTTGACATATTCGCCGCAATCGTGCGCCGAAGACGCGACATCTGGGTTCGATTGTCCCCTCCAGCCGGGATGCTCTCCTCGTCCACCGTCTCCGTCGCCACCGTTTCGCTAGAAGTTGGTGGTGATGTCGGGGAAGGGGCGGGTTGGGTCGCCGCTTCGACATCCTCTCGGGTCACCCGCCTTCCGGGACCCGTTCCCGTGATCGTTTCTATGTCGAGTCCGGCATCTCTTGCCATCTTGCGAACAAGGGGCAAGGCCTTCACCTTGTCGACAGGCATGGCCTCGGCCGTCTGAGTTTGTTCCACGTATGTTTCGACCGGCGGCTCGATCGTCTCGGCCTCTTCGCTCAACGTCCCGACTATCGGAGCCGAG
>CAXMPK010000017.1:0-6098 GCA_964195405.1 uncultured Acidimicrobiia bacterium | reverse complement strand
GTTTGAAGCGGACCACTTCTTTCCCCGGTCTCTTGCTTTCGATAGCACCCGTCTACATCAGTTGTTCAGTACGGATGAGCTTCTCCCACTCTGGATTGCTGAACCGTATGTGCCGTTGGCTGCACCGATTCGGGCTGCGATCGAGGAACGGGCGAACGTGGGGTGGTACGGATACGAAACTCGACCCGACAGTGTCACCGCTGCCTTCTGGAAGTGGATGGCTGACCGACACGGATGGAGCGGCGACGGACTCACCACGATTGTCAGTCCCAGCGTTGGCACCTCGATTGGAGTTCTGATCAATGAGCTGACGGGTCCCGGTGACGGTGTGATCATTCAGCCGCCGGTGTTCACCGACTTCAAACCGCTGATCTTGTCCTCCGCTCGGACGGTGACGAGAAACCCCCTCGTGCTCACGGTTGACGGGTATCGAATGGACCTAGATGGGCTCGCCGAAACGGCTTCCAATTCTGCTGTGAGACTGATGATTCTGTGCAATCCCCACAATCCGGTGGGGAGATTGTGGTCCAAACCAGAACTGAGAGCTGTTGCTCGCATCTGCGCTGAGAACGACGTGGCTGTTATCTCAGATGAGATACACGCTGACCTCACCCATCCACCACACTCTTTCACCCCGTTCGCTGAGGCGGCGAAAGGGACCGGCGTCACCTGGGCGGCAACCCACGGACCGACCAAGACCTTCGGTCTGGCGGGTATCTGCGACACGCTCCTCATAACCGACAGCACCGACATTGGCGGCCAGTTCACGACAATGAGCAGACGTCTCCACCTCACCCGAAACAATGTCTTCGCAACAGCTGCGTTCGAGACGGCCTACGAAGAAGGTGGAACATGGCTCGACACACTGCTCGACTTGACCACAGCAAACATAGAAAGACTCCGCGAAGGTCTTCCCGGGGACATCGAGGTTATGCCTATCCAGGCCACGTACCTGGCATGGCTCGACTTCCGTCAGCTCGGCCTCGAAGTTCCAGAGTTGGCCCAATGGCTAGCAGCAAGCGGGCTCGCATTGAGTCCCGGTCACTGGTTCGGAAGAGAAGGAGCCGGATTCGCCCGAATGTCGGTCGCTGTTGAAACCACAACAATCGACGAAGCCATCCGCCGCCTCAACCACTACCACCCCGACTGAGCAGCCTTTCTAAACCCGCCCATCACCGGCATTATTTGCGGCCAACGTCAGTCGCCGTCGCCGCCTTTAAGTGCCGTTGTGTGTCCGGAGGCAGCGTTGTTATCACGTCACCGATCTGTAGTGTGCGATCGATGCGTTCTGCTGGTCATGCGCTGCCGACAGGCGCAGTCACCTTTCTCTTTACTGACATCGAAGGCTCCACGAGACTGTGGGAGGACGACGCTAAGGCCATGAGGGAGGCGTTGTCTCTCCACGACCGAATCATCAACGATTCCGTTCATGGGCACCAAGGTGTCGTGTTCAAGACCGGCGGCGATTCCTTCTGCGCTTCGTTCGCGAGTCCCGAGGCGGCCCTTGAATGTGCGATGGCTGCGCAGCGTCAACTGGGAGCGGTTAGATGGCCAACCGAGTCGCCGATAGGTGTTCGTATGGGCCTGCATACCGGTACTGCCCAGGTTCGGAATGACGACTACTTCGGGCCCGCTCTCAATCGCGCCGCGCGATTAATGGCGGTTGGTCATGGAGGTCAAGTGTTGACATCCTCCGCCACAGAACACCTACTGGCTGACGAACTACTCCCTGGAGTCGAACTGTTGAGTCTCGGAATTCAATACTTGAAGGACCTCGATCGGCCCGAAAACATCTACCAAGTGATCTCTGAGGGCTTGATCCAGGAGTTTCCTCCATTGGATTCAGTTGCTGGGGGGTCGGCCAATCTCGCAGACCGGGTCAGGGTGGCATACAAAGCGAAACAGTGGTCAAAAGTTCACGATCTTCTGGTCGAGTTGGAGGAGGGCCAGGAACTGAGCGGCGAGCTACACGAGATGATGGGATTCACACTTTGGTGGTTGGGCACAGATGAGAAGGTCATCGATCGATTCGAGCAAACGTACAACGCCTATCTCTCTGAGAGCAACCCACAGGGAGCCGCCACCGCGGCAATTTTCATCGCTGAACAGATGTCGCACAACCTGGCATCTGAGGTGGCCGCAGGCTGGATCAAGAGAGCAGAGCGACTCCTTGAGTCTGACGAGGACTCCGTGGCTAAGGGCTATCTCCTCCGGTGGCATGCAGTCGAGGCTTTTGAGCGTGATGCCGACCTGGAGCTGTCCTTAGAGTTATCGCGGCGAGTCCTAGAGATCGGACGAGCGAATTCTGACGGAAACCTTGAGGTACTCGCCCTTCAAGATCAAGGTCGTTTCTTGGTAGCCAGCGGCGACATGGACACAGGCATGCCGTTAATGGATGAAGCCATGCTGGCCGCCGTTGCAGGAGATGCGAATCCGATAACCGTTGGACGAAGCTATTGCAACATGCTTGCTGTCTGCGACCAGACTGGTGATGTTCGACGAGCGGCTGAGTGGAGCGAAGCGGCGAACAGGTGGTGCCGCGACCACGAGATGTCGAACTATCCGGGTATCTGCCGAATTTTCAAAGCAGAACTCATGTGGCAAAACGGAGACTGGGTGGGCGCTGAGTCGGAAGTGATGAAAGCTTCGAACGAATTGGGTCTATACACCGACATCAGTGGTGAAGCGTGGTACCAGTACGGCGAGATGCGCCTGCGTGCTGGCGACATCGAGGACGCCGAAAACGCATTCCAAGAGGCCCTAACGAGGGGAAGGGAACCAGTTCCTGGGTATGCCCTGATTCTGGCGCATCGAGGTGATCTCACTTCGGCCCGAGATCTCCTCGAACGTGCGTTATCTGAACCGCAATTGTCGAAACTTGATCGTGCCCGGTTTCTTCCTGCAGTCATACAGCTAAGCCTTGAGGACGGAGACAATCAGCGGGCCGAACAAGCACTGGTCGACCTAGCTGAGATCTCCGAATTAGCTCGTTCCGACCTCTTCAAAGCGCAAGCATCCCACGCCCGAGGCAACATAGAACTAGCGACTGGTATCCCCTCCAAAGCGATCACCGAACTGAAGGAAGCAACCAAGATATACACCCGCCTCGGCCTTCCTTTCGAGTCCGCGACTGCCCACGCTGACACGGGCGTTGCATACATCGCTGATGGTGCAAAGGCCTTGGCGGCAATGGAACTGAAAGCAGCCAGAGGCGAATTCGAACGACTGGGCTCAGAATCGAACACGGAGAGACTAACCGAACTGTTGTCGTCGACTCAACCCTGACCTGACCAGAAACTCCGCCCATAACCGGCATTATGTACGGTCGCTTGTCACGCTGAATACCTGACATAAGTGCCGTTATGTGCGGCCTAGATGTGGATGTTGGCTAAATGTCTCGTTATCTGGGTGGCAGATTCGTTTGGTTTGTCGTACCAGTTGAGGTGTCCGCTGTCTGTCATGATGTGGAGGGTTCCGTTCCCAAGGGTTTCGGCGAACCGTTCCCATATTTCAACGTTGCCGACGGGGTCTTCGCTGCCGTAGACCACGAGTGTTGGCGTCATGATGGTCTGCAGTTCGTCGGTGTCGAGCGTGAATCCGTTCACGAATCCACCTCTGTCGAGGATGTTTTTCACGAGGTCCCGTTCATGGCGCATGGCGTTGGTGTGGCGGGCGGTAGATGAATAAAGCTCTATGAGTTCGTCTGGGATGAGTCCTTGGTCGAGGCTTGTCTTGTGGCCTAATCCTTGCATCTGTTTGCGCACCATGCCTGGTTTCTGGGGGATGCGGATCATGATCTGACCGAGAGGTGAGCGAAGCAGTTTTATGAACGTGGGTGGTTCGATGGCGTCGGTTAAGGGTCCACCGCCAGCAAGAACAATCCCTCCAACACGGTCGGGGTGGGCTTGTGCGAAGCGGATGGCAAACAGATCGCCGATTGATCCTCCAACTATGTGGACACGGCCAACTCCGAGCGAATCCAATAGGTCGGCCTGCATCGAAGCTGCAACGGTCCCGAAGGAACCCTTCGAGTAGTCGATCGGTGTGCTCAGGGTCCAACCAGGGCGGTCTATAAGGATGCATCGAAAGTGGGACGCCAACTCCTTGACAAGCGGAGCCCAATACACACCAGACCCGCCGGAACCGTGGACGAACAGGATCGGATCGCCAGACCCGACTTCATTCACTCTGATGACACCATCTGATCGGACCGGAACAAGGGTCTCGGCGGGCTCCAACCCGTAGAGATCCCATACTGCTTTCTCGGCGTGTCGGAACTGAGCGAATCCGGTTGGCTCGGTTGTTCTTTTACTGGTCATAGTCACTGCTTCCTCCTTATCAGGATCGCACAATCGGATCATTCACTGCTTTGGCTCGGATTGGAAGTACAGAAAATGTATTGACGATTCCGTCGGATCGGTGGACACTCAACTCGTGCGGACCTACGGCCAGTATTGCCCAATAGCCAGAGCGTCTGAGATCCTGGCTGAACGATGGACACCGATCATTCTCAGAGACATCCTCAACGGAGTGGACACGTTCTCCGAGCTCGCCGATGGGGCACCTGGGCTGTCACGCACGTTGCTTTCCAGCCGACTCAGCGAGCTGAACCGGGCAGGAGTCATCGACATCGCACCCAACCCAGCAGGTCGTGGAAATCGATACACGCCCACCAAAGCTGGCGAAGACCTCGGCCAAGTCATGCTGGCGCTAGGGACATGGGGGGAACGTTGGATCGAACTCGCCCCCGAACACCTCGACCCCGGAGTAGTCCTCGAATCCTGGGTTCGTCTCTACCTCAACTATGAACAGCTACCCGACCGCCGAACCGTCGTCAGATTCGACTTCCCCGACCTACCCACCAAAGCCAACCAGCTCTGGCTGATCTTCAACGGCGTTGACTCCGAGGTTTGCGTGACCCACCCAGGGTTCAACGAAGATCTCGTAGTCACCGCCCAACCAGCAGCCCTCGCCGATTGGCACCTAGGACACATCACCTGGACCGACGCCCTCAAAACTCAACAGATCAAAGTAAACGGGCCACCAGCCCTCGCCAAAGCACTCCCAAACTGGAGCACACAAAGCGGCTGGGCCCACCTCAACATCGGCACCCGCCACGGGTCAGTAGCCCGCCCATAACCGGCATTATGTGCGGTCCGTTATGTGCGGCTACTGAGAGCGCCTTTTCTGTGCAGGGAGTGGTGACGGCGGTGTAGGTTCCCAGGGTACCTTCAGGTGGAAGGCGTTGAAGAAGGAGCAGGAAGTGAGAATGCGTCGGTTTTTTGTATTAGCCATGATATTGGCTCTGGTGGCGATGGCCTTGCCGGTCTCGGCGGCACCACCAGCAGAGCGTGGAGAGCGGGATTGGTTTATCGGCGAGTCAGTCCTTGATGAGTTGGGATTCCCGGGGTCCGGCGAAGTGTCCGTGGGAACGGCTTCCAACGGTGACGTGAT
This sequence comes from uncultured Acidimicrobiia bacterium, assembly GCA_964195405.1. Classification (GTDB taxonomy): domain Bacteria; phylum Actinomycetota; class Acidimicrobiia; order Spongiisociales; family ZC4RG35; genus CAXMPK01. The sequence goes on along the minus strand of CAXMPK010000017.1, from coordinate 644 downwards.
CACGATGCAGATGGTCAGTGCGCCGGGAACGCTCAACACCGCCACCAAGGCAGCGACGGGAGCGGGGACTTTCGTCCATACGGACGCCAGCGGGGCTGTAATAGGTGCGGGCGACTGGATGGTCACAAGATTGCTCGGCTGGGACCAGTGGGGACCCGGAGCCGACCTAACCGGTGAAGGGGATTTGGACTTCAGCCAGTACCTGGCTGGCAGAGCACGATTCAAGATCGACCTGAAAGTCGGTTCCACGGTTGTCGCCACAGGTGTGCTCGAAGTCGTGTGTGTGCTCCCCGGGGCTTACAACCCGGGTATCACGTCGAACGTCGAAGGGCCGACGGGATCGGGTCCGGCCTGGGCGGAGGGGATCAAGCTGAATCTCAACGGTCCGCTCAACTTCAATATGGGACCAGCGTCTCCGACGTTGTTTGACGACTGATCCGAAACAAGGACTCGTAGACCAACCGAAGGGGCCCCACCAACAACACGGCGGGGCCCCTTCTCTGTGTGACGCTCGCCCTGCCCATAACCGGCATCATGTGCGGCTGACTGTGTCCGGCAGGGCCGACCATGGATGTCGCAGAACTCGGTTCGCGACCTATACCAAAAGTGAGACAGCCACCAACGTAAGCCCAATCCCTAGAACC
>CAXMPK010000016.1:0-10040 GCA_964195405.1 uncultured Acidimicrobiia bacterium | reverse complement strand
AGGGTGTCAAGGAGGTCACTCCCCTACCAGACTCCACCAGCGTGCACCTCCGACTCGGGGTCGTCGAACGAGGATAGGGTCCCGAACAGGGTCCGAGAATCACGACGAGAGCCGCCGAAACCAGGTAGCGCATATTGCCGGTTATGCGCTACCTGAGATCGGGCCGCGACTCGTCTTGGGCGAAACAGAATGCCGGATATCGGCGCAACTCTGACTGCTTATCGATCTCGGTTCCAGTTTCGCGACCCGCTGGTTACGATCGCTTGCGTGCCCGTGGAGCCCGAGAGACCAACGCGCGTGCTTCTCGATACCAATGTTGTGCTGGCAGCAGCATTCTCCCTGAGAAGCCATATCAACGTGCTACTCGAGCACGGAGACGTCGAAGCTGTCATCACATCGGGTGTGTTGGATGAGGTTCATCGCCAGGTCGACAAAGCGGCAGTGGACGATGCCGCCAGACTCGGCGCTCGCCTTCTTATCCAGACCTTGTTGGTTGAGCATCGCATCGAGGTTGTCGACGTCTATGTGCCTTCGGTCGAGGGCGGAGATTTGCACCACGCGAGGGCTGCGCGGGCGCTCGGGTGCGACTGGATTTGCACATACGACTCAGATTTCTCGAACCCTGCCATGCCGCCGGGCACGCCGGCGGCGGTGACTCCCCTTGGGCTGTTACGCCGCCTCGATCCTCGCACCTACTTAGTCGAGAATCCCCGGCTGGGTACAGCAGGCACTCTCGTGATCATGGGGCGTAGGCAGCTCGGGCAATCCCGCCGGGCCGTCATCCTGGTCTCAGACAATGGCACTCGTGTCTACGCCGGCACGGATGGATTCGTGATCGCGGAAGCCGTCGGTCAGCAGCCACTCCGCTCTCGGTTCGCAGTGCCACCACCAGGGCATTCTTTCGTGCTCACTGTGCGATATGGGGACGGTCACGTTGCGCTCGATCTCTGGGTTGATAGCGACCGCAGGTATGTCCCGAAAGGCGGTAGACCTGATGCGAATGGGAGGGTGGCGCTCCTTAACGACAATGCGCCTTTCGGCTCATCGTCGAGAGTGGTGGTATCGGGAGAGTTCATTGGGGAGCTCCACGGGATGGCCGGCGTGGACCGCCGAGTGAAAGACGGTGAACTGCGAAAGGCCATCGACGCTGCCACCTTCGATCATGCACGATCCCCGGGCGTCGATGATCTACTTGAGCGAATCGAGATCGATCGCGCTGCGGCGGACGATAGACTCGGAGTCGTTGTGGTTACTTTGAGATCGCCTAATGAGCGAGGGCACTTCCCTTTCGCTCGCTGACCTTCTCACGACGCCTGCCGCGCATACGACTGTGGTCGTCGAAATCGCGAGACAGATTACGACTCGGGCACCCAGCCCGCGGGTATGAGATCGCTGCCGACCACGGGGGGGCCCAAGAAGGCTTCGACCGCATCGCGTGTCCCCGGATCGAGTCGTAAGTCGCTGAACAACGTCCAGTGACATCCCTCGCCGTCCACATACCTTGCAGGCGTTCCCATGCGGACATTTGGATCGATGGTGCTGAATGTCTCGAGGTCAGCAGCAGAAAGCCCGTCGTACGTGTCCGCGGGAATCGCCAGAACGACGAGTCTTCCCGTTGGAGGGGGAGCCACACACACCGGTCCCAACGGCTCGCAGTCCTCGTTCACGTCAACCCCGACCAGGGCGTCTCCGGCGTGTTTGGCGAGATGCTTCTCAGCAGTGTTCTGAGGAACGCTGATCGGTGCCAACACGCCCGTGCCCTTGTCGAAATGACATACGCCTACCTTCTCCTGTTTCGCCACTGCCGTCGTGGGGAGAACGAATAACCCCATTAGCAACGCGGCTACGCCTGCAAGCAGATACGTTCTCATCGACCCGGCTGCAAGTCTGTCACTTCAGACTCCTCGTTCGGGATCGATTTCTAGAGGGGGCAAGGCATTGCTGCGCGGCGAGGATCCGGGGCGGCGATTGTTTGCAGGGCCTAATGGAAACCGCTTCTCCCATATGATTGGGTGGCCCCGATCAAAGCCGATTGGATCTACCGGGGACCAACAACCCCGGCGAACGCTCCCACATCGACCGTTGTACCGTGAAGCCGGCTGTGGTGGCTTTGGCCCCTCGCCGTTCTGGCGGCGAGAGGCCGCTGCCTATCAGTCCGACGCTCCGTTACCGAACCTGATCGACGGTCCACTTCATCGCTAGCAGCAGTTGCCGCGAGCAGGCTTCCTCGAGTACCCGTGCCACGGGTTGTCCTGCATCAGCTTCTGGATCAGTTCGTCTGAGACTCCCTCAGCCTCGAGGAACTCGACGAACTCGAAGATGGAGTTGTAGTCCTGCATCAGGTAGCCGTCGACGCCGGCGACACCAGCGGGCTGCCAGTCTCCGGCGACCTGTTCGATCTCGAAGCCGGGGAACGGAGGATCCCCGGGATCGAACCAACCGGTGTCGGCGCCAATGATGATCTGATCCTCGTAGCCGGCTGCGACCAGAGTCTCGATCCATTCGAGGTTCTCCTCGAAACCACCTGCGCCGGGGACACCCCAGAAGAAACTTCCGATGCCATCAAGGCTCAGGTACGCACCCCGTTCGGCGGCCTCCAGGAGATGATCCATGCCGTCGGCCTCCGCCCAGGCCGTCCACTGGCTGTGGATCCACACAAAGCGGTATCGGGCGGGATCACACCCGAATCCTTCGAGGGCATCCATGACGGACAGAGCGGTGGGCCCGAACGTGATGTGACTGCCGATCGTGGCTCCGCCTCTACGAGCCACAATGCATGCGGCTTCCAGCACCTTCATCTCGGTTTCGGTGATCCCGGAGTCGTTCTGCGAAAGCTTGACGAAGCCCGCAGGCACCCCGGTGTCTCCCACGCCGTCCTGGAGTTCGCCCCATAGGAACTCTGCGATCTCATCGACGGATGCGGCGAACACCCAGTCCGGTATCCAGGGCTCGCGATAGATCCCCGTGACCAGCATCGTCGGCAATCCGGCGGTATCAGCGACATGCTTGACGATGTCGGGTCGCCGCCCGACTCCAAGCGGTGTCGGCTCCACAAACACGCCGCCCGGGCCGAGATTGTCCCGTGCCTCTTCCACCCATGGGCCGATGACGTCGTAGACGATGTCCTCGTCGGCAGTCAAGTAAGCGACAGGCGGCACCGCCCCGAATTCGACGAACATGTGATGGTGGGCCAGAACGTTGCCGACCTCGTCCGCACTCAAGGGACCGGCGGTCGTGAAGAACTTCATGTTTCCGACACCCACATGGGGGCGGTTCGGCACCGGTTCGTCCGGTTCGGCCAGTGCAGCGACGGCCACACTCAGTGACAGCGCAACGATCAAAGTGATGACGGAAGCCCTCTTCATCGTCCCCTCCTTCTCCCTTTGCCACGTCGAGCCCTCGAGCGGATCGTCTGGTCGTGGCTACGACGATCACCACAATCGATAATCGATTAATGGAATGGACTCATGATAGGCAGCCGCATTCGGCCCGTCCAATTGCGCCACCGCCCGTCGGCCCGGTCATGGCGTGGCCGACCACGACCAGCGTCTGGATCGAGTGTTTGAGTTAGCCGGCCGACCCCTCGCAAGGGCCGGTGGTCACCTACCCCGGCGCGTTAGCAGTCGCAAGAGGTACCCAGAAGTAGGGGTTGAGCAGAGATTGGCTGCCAGCACCCGCCCATAACCGGCTGGGAGGGATGATGTTGGCTGTGTGCCACGCACCCTGTCATGCGGCGAAACCGCTGGTTGAGCTGAAGGAAATCAGCGAAGCCTCGGCCGAGGGGGTCACCAATGTCAGCCTCCTGCCAGGCTCGGTAGCCCCCCCAACTGCCCAATCTCCCGGATAGCGGACCGACCAGCCAGCAATCTCGTCAAGGTACGTCGCCCAACCCGCATCGTCCAGCCCAGCGAGAAACACAGCGCGGCTCGGGCCGGTCTCAGCAGTAGTCGGAGTGGTGGTGGGGGTTGGTGGCTCGGTGGTGGCCGACTCGGTCGTCGTAACCGCCCCCGATGTGCAGGCAGAAACCAGTAGCGCAAAGACGACGAGCCGCATGAGGGGTCGGGGCCTCCGGTCACGCACACCCCTCCGGCGGAAGCGTGCTCCCACCCCCTTGCAGACGACACCCTAGCTTTCAGCAACGGACCGCCGCACGGCGTTCCGCAGCGAACTGCAGCATTCGAAGGAGGTAGCGCATAACCGGCAATATGCGCTCCCTAGTCCAGCCTCTCAGCTAGCGCATATGTGCCGATATGGGCGGGGTTAGCCGGTGACGGTGGTGTCGATTGTGAAGTCGCTGCCGGCTATGTGGCCCAGGAGGACAACCACATCTGGTGACCATTGCGTGTCGCCGTCCTCGATGAGGACACCGTCGGTGGCAGCGGCTTGGGGATTGGTGACGGTGAGGTTCAATCCGCCACATTGGGGCGGATATGACTCGGCAAGGGTCTCGCACAAGAGGGCCTGTTGTGAGGTGATCACCAGGTAGCCGTGGACCGCGATGACCTCGTTGCCTTGGTAGGCGACAGCGTCCGGAATGGTGAGGCCGTCTCCGATCACGAAACCACTCGACTGTGGCGCGTCACCAGGGTTCGATGATGGTGCTTTGGGGAGGTCACCGCCGGTAGGAATGTCATCCCCTACAAGGGTGTCTTCACAGTCGGGGTGGTCTTCGGCACACTGGCCCGACACCTGAGGAACGCCATCGGCGCCAGGTCCGGAACGCTCCTCAGTTGCGATGCAACCCGCTGCAACGATCGCCAGCAAAGCCACGGCAGCAAACTTCATCCGTGTCATCGGCCCCTCCGTCTCAGGACGCTTCGACAGCGTTTCCTATCAGACGACGATTACTCGTGATCTGGTTCCCGTCATCCAAGACGACAAAGCGCCACGCGGCAGCCCATATGGGCGGGTTCAGAGGTCAGTTGAGGAGGTGTCCAGCGAGGTAGGTAGCTTGGACGTTGCTCACCTCGTCGAACAGGGCGCTTGGGTGGTAGAGCAGTCCGAAGTGTCCCCCGTCCAGGTCGTACCAGTCCTTCTCGCCGGGTAAGAGATCAAAGGCGTGGCGGCTCACGCTCGGGTTGGCGTGGACCATCTCATCGTGGGTGGCGACCATCATCAGCGATGGGGCGTTCACATACGGGGCGCACAGGTAGGGACTGTAGGGGGCGGTGTTGGAAGGGATGGCCCTGGTCGCGCGGTTCTGCCACCCAGTTCCGTGCCTGCCGCCGTAGTCGATGAACCATCGGTATGCCTGTATCGGTTTCAACAGCGAAGGAGTGCCGAGCTGGTCTGATGACACGACCGGCATCGGACCTGTCGTGTCCTCAGGAAGACCGGAAATGTCACCGGATTGGAAGGTCTCCTGGATCTCTTCGAACACAGTGCGTGTTGGAGGTATCTCGGGCGGATCGGACCCGAACACGGGGCATTGAGCCACGACCACTCGGACCCGTGGGTCGCAGGCGGCAACCAAGAAGACCTCCCCCGCAGAGTAGGAGTCGCCCCATATTCCGATCCGGTTCGGATCATGGCCATCGAGAGTCAAGGCGAACGTAATGGCGTCTCGGTAGCCACGGCACTGCACCCAGGGGTTGATCTCCTGACGTGGTTCGCCACCGCTGAATCCCATGTTCCGATGGTCGTAGATGAGGGCCGACACGCCCGCCCCGGCAAAGACCTCGGCATACCGGTCGGTAACCATCGAGATCGTGGCAGACGTGCCGTGTGTCATCACCACGAGCGGGAACGGCGGCTCACCTTCCACCGCCCCATACAGGAACCCACGAAGGACAGCCCCTTCAGATTCGAACTCCACAGGAACCCGGCGAGAAGCCCAATCATCCATAATGCCACCGCACCCGCGGAAGCCCGCCAACCGATCAATCTCCACCATGGGCGGTCCACCCACTAAACGCAGGTAGCGCATATGTGCCGATATGCGCTACCTGATTCACCTCTTCGGTTGGTCGGTTCGATCGGGTAGCTCAGGCATCTGGGCTGGTGGCGATCCCGAGGATGGCGGGCAGAGGTGACGCTCTCTTGCGTGTCTCCGCGCCACGGCTCGTTCCTGCGACGCTCCGAGGGAGAGGGGTTGGCGACGTGAGCCACGGCGTCAGCAGCCCATAACGACCGAGACCACTTCCTTCATCTCACCGGGAATCCAGGGAACTTCGACAAAGATTTCCCGCTCGGCGGTTGCATCGAGCCTCGCCTGGAGTTCAAGACACAGCGGACCCATCTCGGCGTCTAAGTTCCAATAGGCGAGTGCTTCAGGGCTCGTCTGCAACTCGTCGAGACTGTCCGCCGTGTCGGCTCGAGCGGCCCAGGCTTCCTGGGCAGCAAGAATCCGGCCGAGGTGTTCGCCAAGATCAGCGTGAAGGTCAGCAAACGCCTCGGGCGGGTTCAACTCGGTCAGGCCGTTCTGAAAGCCGGTCCTGATGACCACCGCCCTGTCCAGCACCTCCCCGCCTTCCTCAACCGTGGCAGCCGATGCCCACTTTGCCTCAAGCACGTCGAACTCGTCGAGCATTACCCCGGCCAACGACTCAGCCCGCTCGCTGTACTCCGTCACGGAGAGGGTGCCCCCACCACAGGCGACGACAACGAAACCAAAGCACGCACTCGCCAATGCCCATCTCACGAATCTCACTGCATACCGACCCGCGGTCTATTCAGATCGTCCATTGTTCCTTCGCTGCGGCTCAGGGCCAGGGTAAAGGACTCGACTTGAGTTGGGTTGGGTTGAGCTGGGGGTGGGTCACCCGGGTGATTCCTTGCTCAGCGTGATCACCTAGAGATGACCCAACCAGAGGACTTCGGCTCAATCAGACAACCGAAAGCCGGCTCAGATGGCGGGAGCAGGTAGCGCATAACCGGCAATATGCGCTGCACAGGGCACGGGAGTCAGGACAGTGTTTGTGGCCCATTTGTGGCCCACAGCCAGTCGAACGCTCGGGATTAGGCTTGCACAGATAGGATCGAGATAGGTCAGGATGTCAAAGACAGCATTTGTTTCAGGCTTGGTCCGGAATAGCCAGGAACAGCGCGTTCGGGCTCATAACCCGAAGGTCGCGGGTTCAAATCCCGCCCCCGCTACCAACGCAACCCGGGCAGTGCCCGGGTTTCATGCTGTCTCGGGGTTGGTGGGCCTGCGCGGCCGATGTCAATCGTGTCAAACCTGCACTTCCCAAGTCGCTTCTACGGGAAAGCGACCGCGGATCTCGCGTCGGTGCGCTAGGACGCTCGCAACTCGTCAAGCGTTCGACAGGGATCGATTCCGTACGTCGCGCATTCCTGGTCGGTCAGGCCTCGGGTGATCCGGCGGACTGCGATGTCGATCAGTTCGTCCGGATCGAGAGTGAAGACGAGCACATATGAAGAATCCGTCGCCGCAACAATCAATGTGGTGTCGTTGAGGAACTCGACATCAGTCAGGCCCTGAGGCAGGTCGGCGTCAACCTCTATCTCAATCACGAGCGACTCGGTGGCGAGATCCCAGACCCGCACGAATTTATCGAACCCTGCTGTCGCTGCTCGCGTTTCGTCGGAGTTCAAGTCGACGTCGCGAAGACTCCCTCCCTGTCCACCCCGCATCCGCGCGACTTCGGTCCAAGTCGCGACGTCGATCACCGTTAGATCGGCCTGTAGATCCGCAAGGAAGACTTGCGAGCCAGCCGCGTTAAAGATGCAACAAGGACATGGGTGGCACTGTTCGGTACACAGCTTCCCTCGACAGCAGCAACCCCTGACGCACGACTTGACTACCTGAGGGCCTGCGCTTCGAACGACAGCCAGCGAGTAAGGCGGATCGTTGTCGATGCTGCCTTGCGCGGCGTGGAGTTCCAGGAGACCAGGTCTGTATCGGCAGAGCTTCAGGGTGGCGTCGCTGTTCGTGCGCCTGGCGTGGCCGAGACGTATGAGGCCGACCGCGCCTATCGGGAAGGCATGCTCGGAATGCTTGGTGACCTCACCCAGGACAACGATCCGGATGTCGCCGAAGCTGCGTTGGCCAAACTCGTGGACCGCGGATACTCCTTCACCAGCACTTACGTCTGGCCCAGCTTCGTCGAAGTCGTATCTCAACTCTCTCATGAACAGAAGGCCATTGTGAGAAGAGCAGCACAGGGCTGGCTTCGCATTGCGAGCCGTACCGAGAATGACGCCGACGTGGAGACAATCACCGAACTGCTTGCTCTGCTTGAGACGGACGATCCGATGGATCGACTCAGCGATCTAGGAGCAATGCCGCCCTGGCAGCTGGATCGGAGAGAGACCGTCGATGCGGTGCAAGAGATCGTGATCGAACTCCTGGATGCTCACCGCGAAACCGATCTCGACAACTGGATCGCAACAGAATCTCTCGCTGGTGGCTACCTCATCGGACGCGCACTGGGTGGTCTTCCGCCGGACCGAATGGATGACTTGGCGATGCGGCTCGTTGACTATTCCTCCATCAACTTCGCGGTTCTGCACGGCTTCCTTGATGAGAGGGACGAACAAGATGCTGAACCCGGCAGAGATCCCTTCTTGGACAACGACAGGGTTGTACAGCGACTGACCTCGGAGCAGTTGGCCCGCTTGTCCATGACCGAACCTCCCACGGAGCGCTCAATCGCTCGGATTCGCGACTTGGTGGCGGGCGGTAGCCTCTCGCCCGACTTCGCCGCCACAGTCGGACTCGGGCGGTGGAGCCACCACGTGGGAGACGCGGGAATAGCGAGCCTTGTAGAGGATTGGCTGCCGATGGTCAGTCAAGACTCACATCTAGCCAGTCTGCTTGACCTGGTTTCACTCCATCTCCACCGCGAGGAGGCGGTCCCGCCAACTCTCGAAGAGGCTGCTTGGCAGCTCCTTGAAATGCGACCGATCTACCTGGATCTCGGCAATGCTCGTTGGGATTGGGGCGAGATCGCCACACGACTAGCCGACCGCGACCCGCTCCGTGTTGTCGGATTGGTCGTGGATGTCCTGAGGGCCGGCGACATCTTCCTCGAAGGCGACCCAGAAGGTGACTTGCTGCGTCGAGCAGCAGAGGCGGAGTCCGAGGCAGTATGGCAGGCGCTCGCTTTGGTGCTGGAGGAGCCCGAAGGGTGGCGTGTCGGAATGATCATCGAGGGCTGGTTGCTCGATTCCTTTGACCCTGGTGTGATTATGGACTGGGTGGGTAGCGACCACGACCGTGCGCTTCTCGTCGCCAACCTGACCCCAGTCGGCCGTCAAACACCAGGACCGCTGGCCCGCGAGCTCATTGTTCGCTTCCAAGACAGTGACTCGGTCAAGGCGCGCTTGGCTGGCCAGTTCCATCGTGGGACCTTCAGCGGCCCCCTTTCGAGCCGGCTCGGAGGTCTCATCGCCGAAATCGAGGGCTGGAGAGATGAGCCGGACCCCGTCATCGAATGGTCCCGTGCCGTCATTGAAGGCTTACAGGCTGACCTCGCCGCAGCGCGTATCCGCGAGGCAGAAAGGGGGTATTGAGTAGCTTGTCCTGATCCATCCGAAGACGGCTTCTCAGGAACGTGCCAACTCGAGTCCGCAACTGGCTATCGAAGCTGTACAGCACGGTCCCATGTTCACATCCCATCGATAGCAAAGGACCCCTTCCACGGCCGAGGGTCGCTTTCCACGGGCCCGGAGGGAAGACTCGTACCCGAGCCTTCCGATCCGCAGTTGTCCGACTACAGACGGCCTCGAGCGCAACAGCCCTTGTGATGCCCAGAATCAACGCTCGACCAAGAACGCGACCAAGAACGCCCGTGTGAAACCGATAACCCGCCAGGCCCCAAAACGAGAGAACCGGTGCAGCGCAAGGATTTTCTTTGTCGGGCTGGCCGGATTTGAACCGGCGACCTCTTGACCCCCAGCCAACTAGGGTCGACGCTGATGCGGCGGGACGCCTCCGGTTTGTGAGACCGGAGTCCTCCGCTGCATTCGATAGAACGTCGACCAAATCATCCCCGGGATAATCAGCGAGAACGGGATCAGCTTCAGATGCGAAGCCGTAACCCGTGGTCGGTGCGCCTGCGTCGACCAAGAAATCACCC
>CAXMPK010000015.1:0-3228 GCA_964195405.1 uncultured Acidimicrobiia bacterium | reverse complement strand
TCTCTCGGTCCTCGAGTTCGGCCTGGGCCACCGCCGTCTGGAAATCGACGTCCCAAAGGACATGCGCCTCTTGGGAGTAGGCCTCACCGCGGGCCAGGTTGCGCAGGAACATCTTCTGGGAGGGGCGCGGACTGTGCTCATCGATGGTGGCGTAAGAGTGATTCCAGTCAACAGATAACCCCAGCGTTCTCCAGAGCTCCTCAAAGACTTTCTCGTCCTCCTGAGTGAGCAGATGGCACAGCTCGATGAAGTTGCGCCGACTGATTGAGATCACCGGGTCGTGGGCCGCCTCCGGTGCCGAGAACTCGGAGTCGTAAGGCAGACTCGGATCACAAGACACCCCGTAGTAGTTCTGGACACGTCTTTCGGTGGGGAGCCCATTGTCATCCCAGCCCATCGGGTAGAACACCTCTTTGCCCGACATACGCCGATAGCGGGCATGTGTGTCGGTTTGGACATACCCAAAAACCGACCCCATGTGGAGCGAGCCTGACACCGTGGGCGGTGGGGTGTCGATAGAGAAAACTTCGTCTCGAGTCTTCGACCGGTCGAACCGATAGGTGCCGTCCTCTTCCCAGCGCTCATCCCATTTGGTCTCGAGACCGTCGAGTGTTGGCTTGTCAGGAACGTTGCGGGTCATAAGCGTCTGCTCTAGAAGATTGGCAAGAGTAATTGCGTGATCGGGTCTAGCCCGATCACATATTTCGACGGTACTGGCCGCCCACCCCATACAAGGCATGGCTCATCTGGCCGAGGGACGCCACTTTCGATGTCTCCATCAACTGAGTGAAGAGGTTCTCACCATGTACTGCGGCCTGTCGCAGGTCTTCGAGAGACTTCTCACATGCCACCCGGTTACGGTCCTGGAAGGCGCCAAGGTTGGAGATCTGACGGTTCTTGTCATCATCGCCCGACCGAATCAACTCTTGGGGAATCTGAAACGGCGACCCCTCTCTAGACAGAAACGTATTCACCCCAACGATTGGGTACTCACCGGACTCCTTCTGCTGCTCGTAGTACAGAGACTCCTCTTGGATTTTGGTTCGCTGATATTGCCGCTCCATCGCCCCGAGCACTCCCCCACGGCTGTTGAGACGTTCGAATTCGATGAGAACGGCTTCCTCGACAAGATCGGTTAGCTCGTTGATGATGAAACTGCCCTGAAGCGGATTCTCGTTCTTGTTGAGGCCGAGTTCGTTGTTGATGATCAGCTGGATCGCCAGCGCCCGACGCACCGATTCCTCGGTTGGTGTGGTGACCGCCTCGTCGTAGGCGTTGGTATGGAGACTGTTGGCATTGTCATAAAGGGCGTATAGAGCCTGCAACGTTGTCCGAATGTCGTTGAAGCCGATCTCTTGGGCGTGTAATGAGCGGCCCGATGTCTGGATGTGATATTTGAGTTTTTGAGATCGCTCATTGCCGCCATATTTGTGTCTGATGGCCTTGGCCCAGATCAGCCTCGCCACTCGACCTACTACCGCGTATTCGGCATCGATCCCGTTGGAGAAGAAGTACGAGAGGTTGGGTGCGAAGTCATCGATATCCATACCTCTGGCCAGGTAGTTCTCGACATAGGTGAACCCGTTGGCGAGGGTGAATGCCAGGTGGGTTATTGCGTTGGCACCGGCTTCAGCCATGTGATAGCCGCTGATCGAGACCGAGTAGAAGTTGTGAATGTCGTTGTCGACGAAATACTGCTGGATGTCACCCATCATCCGCAGTGCGAACTCGGTCGAGAAGATACATGTGTTCTGAGCCTGGTCTTCCTTGAGAATATCGGCCTGAACCGTTCCCCTGACACGTGCCATGGTCTCTGATTTTATCCGGGCGTAGACATCTTCGGGAAGCACCTGGTCGCCGGTCACGCCGAGCAATCTCAACCCCAGACCGTCATTTCCCATGGGACGATCACCTTCGTATCCGGGCCGGGTCCGATCCCCGTAGATATCACTGATTCGCCGTTCGACCTCACCCCAAAGATCGTTTTCGGTGATGTGCTTCTCACAAGCCTGATCGATTGCACTGTTCATGAAGAAGGCAAGGATCATCGGCGCCGGGCCATTGATGGTCATAGACACTGAGGTTGTTGGGTCGGAAAGATCGAAGCCCGAGTAGAGCTTCTTGGCGTCGTCCAGAGTGGCCAGGGAAACACCAGAATTCCCGACCTTCCCGTAGATATCGGGACGCTCGTGGGGATCCTCGCCGTACAACGTCACCGAGTCGAACGCCGTGCTGAGACGTTTGGCTGGCATTCCGTGAGCCAGGTAGTGAAACCGGGCGTTGGTCTGCTCCGGAGGGCCCTCACCCGCAAACATACGTGCCGGGTCCTCCGCTTCCCTCTTGAACGGAAACACGCCAGCCGCGTAGGGAAACTCACCGGGCACGTTTTCCTGGAGCAGCCACTCGAGCCGATCACCCCATGACCGATAGCCGGGAAGAGCGACCTTGGGAACCAAGGTGTGAGAGAGGGTCTCGTGGTGAAGCGGGACCCTTATCTCCTTGCCCCGAACGTGGTAGATGAACTCCTCACCTGAGTATTCGGCTTGCATTCCTTCCCAATGCTCTAGAGCGCGGAGATTCTCTGGATCCATAGCGTCGCTCGCATCAACTATCGCTTCGGCGAGGTCGGCTCCTGTCACATCTGCCGCTCCTTGCAATCTGTAGAGGCGATCCGCAGCCTCGGCCTGAGAGGTCGACCATTGGTTGTATCGCCGAACCTCATCGACGATCTCGGCTAGGTACCGAGCCCGCGTGGGAGGAACCACATGATGTTTGGCCTCGTCGGCGGTGGGCAAGTCGAGTGTCGAGGTCCGCTCGAGTGCTTCGGCAAAAGCACGGTAGAACCGATTGGTGCCCGGGTCGTTGAAGTCCGAAGCCACAGTGAGATGGATCGGGAGGGCCTCGTCTTCGACGGAGAACACCTGATGATTCCTCTTGTACTGCTTGCGAACATCGCGTAACGCATCGAGTGCGCCTTCTTTGTCGGCCTTGTTGATCGCCACCAGGTCGGCGAAGTCGAGCATGTCGATCTTCTCGAGCTGGGTTGCCGCGCCGTACTCGGGAGTCATGACGTACATCGACAAATCCGCGAAATCGACGATCTCGGTGTCGGACTGACCAATCCCCGATGTCTCGAGAAGAACGAGGTCGTATCCAGCAGCCTTGATCACATTGACGGTGTTGTGGATATGTGGCGAGAGCGCGAGGTTCGCCTGACGAGTCGCCAGT
>CAXMPK010000014.1:0-2893 GCA_964195405.1 uncultured Acidimicrobiia bacterium | reverse complement strand
ATCACGGACCGCACATAATGCCGGTTATGGGCGGGTGGTTTGGTGGAGTCGCGGCTTAAACGCCATCAGTGGATGTGGTCGCGGTTTGGCTCTTGTTCCTTCGATGGAGTGCTCGGAACCGGTCAGCTTCAGAGACGGCCGCAGAGCACATGTGGGTGGGCGGGCTACTTGTCGACCTCTACGACCTGTGGACCGGTCCCGTCACCGAATCTGATGACGACAGCTTGCACGTCCTCATTCGAGGGAACCATTTCGCGGTGGACCACGCCAGCGGGAACAACCACGAAGTCGCCCTTGACCGCGGTCGCCGTCTCAACCAGGTCATCGCCGTGTTCGACGGTGAGTTCCCCGGAGAGCATGTAGAAGACAGTCGTGTTGGTGCCGTGGTGATGCCAACCGGTGGAAGTGTCGCCTGGCACAGTTGAGATTCCAGCCCACAGGGTCGGTTCATCAATGGCGGCGAGTCTGACGATTGAACCCTGATCAACGCCGTCTGATGTGGCTTTCTCGATCCTGACTTTGTCCAAGCGCCCTCCTCGACTCGTGCCGCAACGCTACTTAGCAGGACTTCTAGCCGCACATAACGGCACTTATGTGTGGCCCTTGATCTCGTAGAGTCTGAGTCGTCCCGATGGGGGAACGGATGACTGAAACGACGAAGGTAAGGCGGACGGTGTGGTCGAGGGTCTATGCGATCTCCACGTGGACGCTGATCGTCTATTTCGGGTTGATGACAGTTGCCCACGTCGTCCTAACTGTTCTGTTCTACCTCGGGGTCTTGGACCAGGGTTTCGGATACATCTTCTCTTTCCAGTGGCCCGCATGGCTGATCACTCTTCTGGACGGCTCGGCTGCGGCCTTGCTCTGGTTCGGATACCGGCGCGGGGACGAGACACCGTGGCTGGGTTTGGTCCTGACGGTCACAGCGTCGGTCATCATGTGGGGCCGGGCAGACTGGACGTTGTTCGTTCCCGTCCTGATTGTGATCACAATCGGAGGAGCGGTCGGACGGATCGTGATGGCTGGACGGTCTCACTAAGAGGCGCACATAACGGCACTTATGGGCGGTCTAGTAACGACCCTCGGGGAAGGGTCCAGGGTGATCCCCGTGGCCTACGGGAGCTACAGGAGGGCCCTCCGGCCGTTGAGAAAATCGGCTGAGGATCCGAGGTGCGTGACAGGTTTGCCGTCGCCAGAAGAACGCCAACCTTCGCCTTGAAACCCGATGCGTCTGACCATGACCGGCATGCGACCGATTCGTTTTGGACACCCGGATGACAACTCCAATACCATCCCGTCGCGACGGAGTTCTTCCCATCGTCAGCGTCGTCTGTCGTCAATATCAGCCATATGGCAGAGGAGTGCACGGACATGCACTCAGAGGAACCCTGATGCATGGTTGGGACCGGTTCCGGGCACCCTGAGGGCACCTTCGTGACACCTCGAGCTGTGATCGCGAACCCCAATTCGACATCTTGGTCATCGCTTTGCGAAGCGTCGTCAGGATCGTCAATGTCGTCAGTTTTTCTGGGTGGATCTTTGACTCAGCGCGCCGCTGTAATAACCAAAATTTGTTTGAACCCTTACAGTCGCACGACTAACGTGTAATAAGCAATCAGCGTCTAGCTCATTACAGATAGAGGGACTCTCGATGTCCGCTAAATCTCACACTCTCAGGATCGGCGTAGCGTTCTTAGCGGTCTACTTCATCTGGGGTACGACATATCTGGCTATCCGCTTTGGCCTTGAAGGCTTCCCGCCTTTCATGCTCAACGGGATTCGCTTTGTGATCGCCGGTCTTGTACTGGCTGTGATCGCCCGAGCCCGGAACCATCCGTGGCCTACCAAAGCCCAATGGTGGAACTCGGGGCGGATCGGGCTGTTGATGATGGTTGGCGGTATTGGACTGGTATCTATCGCCGAGGATCTCGGGGTCGGTTCGGGTGTCGCCGCCACCGCCGTTGCCGTTATTCCAATGTGGGTCGCGTTGATCACGGGCTTGCTTGGAGACTGGCCGAACCGACGAGAATGGCTCGGTCTGGCACTCGGTCTCGTCGGTGTTCTTGTACTGGTCGGTGAGGGCGACTTCCGATCAACGCTTGCCGGGACGATCCTGATCGTGATCGCGCCCATTTTCTGGTCGATCGGCTCAGTTTGGAGCGCACGTGCCGATCTCCCAGAAAGCTCGGCCATGGCGCCTTCGGCACAACTTCTAAGCGCCGGGGCCGCTCTTGTGGTGATAGGACCGATACGAGGCGAACGGATCATGGAAATGCCCCCAGCCACTAGCTGGCTTGCCTTGGCTTACCTGGCCATTTTCGGTTCGATGATCGCATACACCGCCTACATCTATCTCCTAAAGAATGTTCGGCCGGGGACGGTCGCGAGTTACGCCTACGTCAATCCAGCAGTGGCTGTTATCGCCGCGGTCACTCTCGGAGGCGAAGTGTTCACCGGGCCGCTGTTTATTGCCCTACCGCTCATACTCACCGGCGTCGCCATGGTGACATTGGGGCGAAGCCACAGGACCGTCAAGTCCCAACCGGTTGCAGTCTTGCCCCTCATCGAAGACGCCGCCTAGAAAGAAATTCTGGGACATTCCGCGCCACAGACACCGGACAACCCTGCCACCCTGCCCACAACGCAATCAGACTTCGCGGACCGCACATAATGATTCTCTTATGTCAACATGGAACGGGTCCGCGCAGCGGATCGCATTGGGGGCACGCCGAGCCACGACACGGGCGATCCAGTCGGCCATATCAGCTGAAACATGGGTGATTTCAGCTGCTCGTTGCTCGCCGAGCTCGTCGAAAAACACGTCCAATGCGGCTTCGGATCGACCGGGTCCGGCCCAGACGAGACGGCCGGTGTCGTGGTCAACAACAACAAT
>CAXMPK010000013.1:0-2557 GCA_964195405.1 uncultured Acidimicrobiia bacterium | reverse complement strand
CCTGCGGGAGCGATAATGCGCGCTGGGCCGACGCCATGGAACACGGCGTCCTTCTGATCCTGGGCCAGGTCCTCGACCGGCATCGACGAGTTCGACGGGGTCGCCCGCAGACCGAAACCCACCGATTCGTGGTGGATGACTCTCTCAGCGAGGTCCAGCTGCTGACGTGGCCCGCCGTCGACCCAGCCCGGCTCGCCATTGGGGAGACGGACGTCAGCCGGTCCACCCACCGAAACAGACAGACGCGCCTCGGCCTTCCTGGACCACCACCAGATCAGCTGGTCGGTTCTGGCGTCGTAGGAATTGTGCCACACAGCCTTGGTCAATCTCTCACGCAGGAATGTGAAGGTCGCTCCAAGTTCGAAAGGAGGCAGGTTCGTCGACTCGGGTGTGGTCAGTTCGGTGTCGGAGACACCCATCTCGAACACTGTCGGTATCCGTAGCACATAGCGTCGTTGCAGATCGTTGACCACATCCGCTAGCTGGTTGGGATCCGCGAACAGGGCCGGACCCACGGCAACCCGATCGCAGTCCTCCCAAGCCGACGGTACTTCACCACCTGGACCGACGACCACTGATCGACCGAGCTCTGCCGGGCCTGGGAATGTCACAGCCGCGTTTGGTCTCCCAGTCGAGCAACCATGGCCTCTGGATATCCGTCGTCGACAACCGTTTCGCTGCCATATCGATCGTTGGCAAACGCCGCCGCCATCTGAGCTTCGACATCTGAGGGGTTGGTGTCGGCTGTTTGCATCAAGGCGTCAAGTTTGTGTTGGTCCATTCAGTGCCACGTTGAATTGGTAAGGCAAGAGTAGGGAACACAAACTGAATGACCTGGCTGTGCGGGCCCACATGTGCCGTCATCTGCGCCCAATTTCCGCGAGAAAAGTAACCCGGAGCGCAACCGGATAACGTTTCTTGGGGTTCTTATAGATGACGGAACAGCCGAACAGGAGACCCCCCGATGACCATGGACTATGCCAAGGCTTACAGCAACGAGGCCATTGCCTACGCATGTATGAAACGACGCCAGCGCGAAGCGGTCTTGGGGTACAAGGCCACCAAGAGTGCTGCCGGGCGACCGATTCGTACAGCGATTGGTGAGCAGCTCATCAATATTGGAGAGCACCTCTCCAAAACCCCATCGCCAGCGCCATCAACAGTTACAAATATGGCGCGCACCTGACACTCGCCAGCCCGCACATAAGCGCTGTCGTCGTTATGTGCGGGTCGCGTCGTAGTCATGTATTCGTATTCATGTAGACGCCGTGCATGGGTGTTGCGTGTATATAGGTAGTGAGTGAGCAGCTAGCGATGCCGGATACTCGAGCCGACGACAGCGATCCGTATGTGCTCAAGGTCGTGGAACCCTTCGAGGGTTTCTTTGACCGTGAGTATCCACGGATGGTGGCTGTGGCTTACGCGGTGTCTGGCAGCAGGTGGGCTGTCGAGGAACTTGCCCAAGAGGCTTGTTTGAGGGCGTATCAGCGAGGCCAAGGCTGTCGAGAAATACGCGCTACGTCGCATCGAGCCGGTCGACCCCCATCCAGAGGATGAACGGGAGTTCTGGACCGAGGTGAGGCGCCTGCCGCGGCGTCAGCGAGAAGCTGTCGTGCTCCGCTATGTCGACGTCATGGAGGGTGCCGAGATTGCAGAGGTGATGGATGTTTCCGAGTCTGCGGTTCGGACCCATCTTCAGAGAGGTAGAGAGGCCTTGGCAGAGGCTCTAACCGGGGAGGTGGATCATGATGCCTGAGGAGATGAGAGCCCGCGGTGTTGTGCTAGCCGATCGGGTCCGCCGTCAGGTGGACACAAAACAACGTTTCCAGCTTCTGGTAAAAGCGAGACGGACGGGCCGGCGACTGGGTTATGCGCTCGTCGCTGCGACTGTCGTGGCTGTACTGGTAGGCGTCTCCTACTTGTTGACTATCAGCGACGCTCCGGTGGTTACACAACCACCCCCACCGACCACACTTGATGCTGGACTCCAACCTCTGCCCGTTGAAGTGTGGGTGGTGATACTCGACAGTTATAGGGTCGACGCGGATACTGGCGCATGCACTGGGTCTGGCGAAGTCTCAGGAGTAATCGAGGGTTCCCTGGTTTTCTTCGTCGACGGGACCTCCGGCGTCCAGTTGAGTTCGGTTTCGCTTCCGACCGGCATCGAGGTCCTCCACGGTGATGGACCGTTGTTTCTTTTTCCATCGGGCCACGATGCAGGTTGTGTCTTTGAACTGGGTGAGCTAGATGTGAACAGCTTCGACGTTCGATTCGAATCCGACCCCAACATCGGGATCTCATCAAACAGTTCAGGTCAACGGCTGGTGGTCAGGCTCGAAGGATGACACGGATGTGATGTTTGTAGACGCAGGCGGCTGTTCGTGCGTGTGTAGTACAAAAGCCGAAAGGAAAAGATGAGACAAAGCGTGCCTCATCGAAATGTCCAACCTCGACGGCGACTTGTTTGACAGCTTGACCCGGTTTGAAGAGGACAACCAGTCGTTTGGGGATGACAGCGATGATCCGTCCGAAGAGGACATGCTCCGCGCCTGGGAGG
>CAXMPK010000012.1:0-26703 GCA_964195405.1 uncultured Acidimicrobiia bacterium | reverse complement strand
GCTGAGAAATTGGGATAACTCGGAGGAAGCGACCATCCAGCAGCGACGGTGACGGTGACTCCATCGTCCATCGTGATGATGATCGTCTGGGTGTCGGGCACTCCATCGACTGCTCTCGCTCCGAAAGCGACCTGGGAGTAGACCCGGACCGGCTGCCTTGGCTCGAGGCACCACAAAGAAAAGTCGATGTCGTGTGTTGCCTCCATTGCCGCAGGGGAGAGCTTGGTCCTCGAAGAGATTTTTGCGCCCAGTGATCGGGTGATGTGACGGCTCACCAGGACGCTGACCGGATCGCCAAGAGACCCGTCGTTGACACTGCGCTTGACCAGAGCCTGCTTTGAGTTGAAGCGTTGCGAGTAGCCAATGGTGAACTTGAGGTCCTTGGCTTCAGCCAAGTCGATCAACTCGTCCGCCTCGGCCAGGGTCATGGCCATCGGCTTCTCGAGGAGAACATGCTTTCCCGCTGCCAGCGCAGCCTTCGCCATCGGATAGTGAATTGTCTCCGGGGTGGCCGAGATAAACAGAGCCTGAATGTCGGGGTCGGTGATCAGTTCCTCCCAATCCACCGTCGATTTGGTGGCCCCGGTCTCGGTCGCCACCTCTTCGAGGCGGTCAGGTCTGATCTCGGCAAGATGTAGTGGACCGACGAGGGCACTGTTGGCGGCCGTTATGGCGCGAATGCCACCGCACCAACCAGTTCCGATCACTCCGACGTTCAATGGTTCCATCGCTGTCTTCCTTTCACCTCTACCGATCTATGCCGAGAAGACGGGCGGCGTTGCCACCGGCGATCAGATCCCGGTCATCCTCTGACAAGCCATCCACTTTGTTGATCAGCCCTAAAGGGTCCTCTTCTCCCATATCGTAGGGATAGTCGGTGCCCAGCAACACATGATCCGACCCGTACTTGTTGATCAGAAAGCCGAGTTGATCCGGTTCGAAGACCATCGTGTCGAAGTAGAAACGGGACAGATACTCGCTCGGAGGCTTTGGCAACCCGTGTCTGACGTCCTTCCTGGCGTGATAGGCGTGGTCGAAGCGACCTGCATATGCGGGAAGATATCCACCCCCGTGTGCGAAGACGATCTTCAATGCGGGATGTCGGTCCATGACGCCGTCGAATATCAGACGACCGGCGCAGAGCGTCTCCTCCAGAGGATGCCCGATCATGTTTATGAAGAAGTGGTCGTTGAATCGCTCCGGATGTGTGAAAGGTGTGGGATGGATGAAGACGACCATCTCCAACTCCTCGACAGTGTCCCAAAAAGTCTCGAAGCGAGGATTGGAAAGCTCGTCGCCTTCGATCTGGGTGGCAATCTCGACTCCACGAAAGCCCAGGTCCGAGGAGCACCGCTTCAGCTCTGAGATAGCGGCGTCGGTGTCCTGTAAGGGCACCGCGCCAAGGCCGACGAAACGACTGGGATGCGCTCGGACCAAGTCAGCGAGATCGTCGTTGATCGCACGAAAGGCTTTCAAGCCCGTCTTGCCGCCGACCCAATAGAACAAGTGATAAGGCGAGACGGAGAGCGCTTGGATGTCGACACCCATCTCGTCCATATCGGCGATGCGGACCTCGACTAATTCCATTATGGGGCGCAGGGACTCCAACTGGATTCTGTTGACTTCCTTGGTCAGCTGGTTGCCAAACTGCAGGGGCTTGCGCCCCAGACGTTCGGCTTCCGGTTTGGCCAACGCCGCCGCAGCGCCGCACTCCCGGTGACTATGGATGTCGATTACCTGTCGATTCACACTTTGCACAATATGTGATTTTGAGTTCAGTCGTCCAAACCAAAGAGGCGGCTCGCATTCCCACCGGCAATCTTCTCACGGTCGCTCTTGATCAGGTTGGTCTCCGCGATGAGCGCTAGAGGGTCGGGCAGCCCCATGTCGAAGGGGTAGTCGGAGCCAAGTAGAACGTGATCCGCCCCGAAACGCTCAACCAGGATCTCAACCATGCGGGGCTCGAAAACGGTGAGATCGAAATAGAGGCTCGTCAGATACTCTGACGGCAGGCGGTCGATGTGCTCGCGCAACTCAGGACGATGGCGGAACGCGTGGTCGACCCTGGCCGGGTAGTAGGCCAGATACCCACCCCCATGAATCAGCATCATGCGGAGACCCGGATGACGCTCGAAGACTCCCCCCAGAATCAAACGAGTCACGGCCAATGTGGTTGACAGCGGCATGCCGATCACATTGACGAGGTAGTAGTCGGTGAGCCGCCGCGCCTCGGTGAACCCGGCAGGATGAAGGATGACAACCAGCCCGAGCTCCTCCAGCACCGACCAAATGGGCTCGAATCGGGGATCGTCGAGATCGGCACCGTTGACATCAGCACCAATCTCAACAGCGGGGAACCCGAGATCGGCCGCTCGATGAGCCTCGGCAACTGCGGCCTCTGGGTGAGCCATTGGCAGCGTTCCCACTCCGACAAATCGGCCGGACATGTGCGCTACCACTTCGGCTATCCGCTGGTTCTGCATCGCCGCCACCCTGGGCGCCAGATCAGCGTCGGCCCAGTAGAAGTAGTGAAACGGGGTCAATGCCACCAATTGAACGTCAATACCCATGGCATCCATGTCGACGATGCGGGCATCCGGATCGGTGTATTTGTCCTGAGCCAAGCGATAGAAATCGTTGTTGAGCTCTTTGGTGACGGAGGATGAGAACAAGGTGCGCGGCTCGTCCTCGGACTTCAGATGCGGCATGGTCATGTCCGCCGATTCGGGAACCATCAGGTGGGTGTGAACATCTACGGTCACCGACGTTGGCCTGGAGGTGGAAGTAGGCCCCCAGGCGTCGACCCACTCCTGTGGGCCAAGTTGACTCATTTCACCCGCCCGATTCCGCCTCGACGTCTCACTACTTCCATCACCGCCGAATTGTCGTAGTCGGCAAAACCTTCATCTTCGCCTTCGGCGAGGGCTGCCAGCACCACACTCACGAGATCCATCGGCGCACCAAGATCGAGTCCGTGCTGAACGATCAGGCGCGAGTCCTTGTGACTTTGCTTGAGACGGGCGAAAGGAATCTCGTGGTCACCGGCGATCATCCGATTCCCCCAGAGATCCATCGCCTTGGAGTAGGCGAGGCCATCGATGAGGACGGCCAACGTTTTATCGAGGTCCATCCCGCCAAGCTCGGCGACGACCAGACCCTCCGCCAGGGCGAGGCGATGTATCGAAAGGACATGGTTCACGATGAGTTTCATCCGGGCGCCGGACCCGACCGGGCCGATGTGGTGATGCGAGCGACCAATGGCCTCGAAGATTGGTAATCCGAGTTGATAGGACTTCTCGGACCCACCCATCATCACCACCAGCTCACCTCGTTCGGCCACCTCGCCGTTGCCACTCACCGTTGAGTCGGAGTAGGACACGCCATGCTCGGCCAGCGCGGCTGCAAACTCCACCGCATCTTCGGGAGGGCCGGTCGTGGTGTCATAGACGCGAAGATCATCAACTCCGGCCTCGGATATTCCGGCGTTGCCAAGACACACCTCGCGCGCAATATCAGATGTGGGCAGGCTGAGCACAGCCGCCCAGCAACCCTGAACCGCCTCTGCTGGTGAATTGGCCAACCTGCCACCGGCGTCGGCGAAATCGTCCCGTCGCGCCCGGTCGACGTCGTAGCCCCGAAGGTCCAAGCCGGCGGAGAGCAGGTTGGCCGACATCCTCGATCCCATCAGGCCGAGTCCAATCACAGCAACTTGTTGACTCAAAACTGCACCCTCTCAGACCACGGGGTTTCGGAGGGTTCCTATGCCGTCGATCGACACCTCGACAACATCGCCCGTCGCCAAGTACTTGGGAGGATCGAACCCAATTCCAACACCTTTGCCAGTGCCTGTTGCGATCACATCGCCTGGCTCGAGAGTCATCACCTCGCTCAAAGTGACGATCAAGCTTTCCACATCGAATATGAGAGCTTCGATCGGCGCTTCCTGACGTAACTCTCCGTTCACCTTCGTCCGCATCCACGAGCCCTTTATGTCCGGCAGTTCGTCGATGGTTGTGATCCAAGGGCCCATCGGGCAGAAGGTGTCGGGGCTCTTGCCGACGAACCATTGGACATGCTTCTTCTGCAAGTCGCGAGCCGTCACGTCATTGACGATGGTCCAGCCAAAAACATGGTCGAGTGCGTGGTCACGAGACACATTGCGCGCGGGACGACCGATGACCACAGCCATCTCACCTTCGTAGTCGGTTGTGCTTGTTGGGTCGTTGGCGAGGACTATTGGATCGTTGGGACCGACGACCGACGAAGTTGCCTTGCTGAAGATGACCGGATAGTCGGGGATCATTTGCTTCTCCGACGCATCGAATCCCGAATCG
Organism: uncultured Acidimicrobiia bacterium; assembly: GCA_964195405.1. GTDB lineage: Bacteria > Actinomycetota > Acidimicrobiia > Spongiisociales > ZC4RG35 > CAXMPK01. The sequence goes on along the minus strand of CAXMPK010000012.1, from coordinate 22,369 downwards.
GAGAACTCACGAGCGTGGTCTCTGTAGTTGCGACCGACGGCGATAACGTCTTTGCGAAGCACCAGCGGTGCCAGCAGGCGCACGTCGTCGAGTTTGCGATGGATTCCCTGGGTGACTGCCTGGTAAACCTCCTCACGATCCCACTGCCCGATAAGGTCGATCGTGTCCGAAGGCAGTGCCGACGGTGAAAGATCGATGATGTCCTCATGCTCGACGACACCAAGGCGGCGTTCACCATTCCATTGGAAATTCGCCAGCCTCATGACGGGGGATCGTAGGTCCTACACGATGTATCTTGCATGATCCCCCAGACGCTTCGCCTTATCATCGCAACCGCCTAGACGGCGTATGTGAGAGGACCACAATTGACGACAATCGACGTGCACGCCCATGCGATCATTCCCGATGCCCTCACCGAAATGGCCGGTGCTCATCCCGACTTCGGTCCGAGTCTCGTCACCGAGGACGGAACCCTGCACTTTCTTCGGCCGTTGGGAGGGTCGGGGGCATGAGAATGGCGAAACTCGGGAGGCTCGACGTCTCTGTGATCGGGTTGGGCTGTAACAACTTCGGACGAGCTCTCGATGCCGACGGCAGTGCCGCCGTCGTCAATGCCGCTCTCGAAGTTGGAATCAACTACTTCGACACCGCCAGCAACTACGGGGAAGGCCAATCGGAGTCATTTCTTGGGGCCGCTCTCGGCTCACGCCGCAACGACGTCGTCATCGGCACCAAGTTCGGGGTGGCCGTAGAAGGGTGGGAAGGCAGCGGCGGCGCCAGTCCCGAATATGTGCGCAAGGCCACCGAGCGCAGCCTGCGAGAGTTGGACACCGACCACATCGACCTTCTGATGATCCACTTCCGCTACCCAGAAACCCCGATCGAAGACACCCTCGAGGCGATGAGCGCCCTTGTTGACCAAGGCAAGGTCCGCCACATCGGCTGCTCCAATTTCGATTCGGCGCAACTAAACGAAGCGCTCGACATTTCAGCTGAGGAGGGATTGGCCGGGTTCGTCGGCAATCAGGTTCAGTACAGCATGTTGCATCGCGAGCCCGAAGCGACTGGTCTCGACCAAGTGTGTCTCGACCGTGGAGTGGGTCTGCTTCCCTTCTACCCTCTCGGCAACGGGCTTCTCACCGGCAAGACCAGACGTGGCGAGCCGCCGAAGGGGCGTCTCCAGATGGATCGGTACCAGAAGTTCCTGACGGATGAGAACTTCGACCTCGTCGAGGGCATGGAAGCCTTTGCCCGGACGAGAGACCTCTCGATGGTTCAGGTGGCGCTGGGATGGCTGCTGGCTCAGGAGGCGGTCCCATCGGTGACACCGGGCGCGACCAAGGTAGAGCAGGTGGCGAGCAATGCTCAGGCAGCCGACTGGCGGCCGACGGCCGACGATCTGGCCGAGTTGGAAAAGGTGCTCCGCTGGAGCTGACAAGCACCACTGACAAAGACGGATATTTGACCGACAAGTACGTCGACAAGCCGGCCAAGGCCAAGGTCGGAAAAAGCGGTAGCAGCTCCGATTCTCTCGAGGTCATCAAACTGGCCTTCTTTTCTCCTCGGGGACCGAATTCAGGGTGACCAAAGCCAATCGACGGCCACCCATTCCTCGCCATCCCAGATCAGCGGGTTGATCTCCACTTCCGACAACCCAGACCCGACAAACCCCCGGCTGACGATGCTGACCAGCTGGGCCAATTCCTCGACATCGGCGGGTGAGGTTCCTCGATATCCGTCCAGCAGTTCACGTCCCCGCAAGCGACCGATCATCTCCAATGCGCCCTCGGTATCCACCGGTACCGGGGCGAAGACGACGTCATCGAGTAGTTCGCTGAGCACCCCGCCGAGACCCACCGAAACCAGCGGGCCAAAGCCATCGTCGACGATGGCACCAACTATCACCTCGAGGCCGGGGCGGTAGCGTTCCACCCGCACGCCCTCAAGGACAAGACCGGCTTGCGCTGCTACGGAACCGATCTCGTCACAACCGACCCGTACCTCTTCCTCTGTGGCGAGGTCGAGCTTGACCCCTCCTGCCTCCGTCTTGTGCCCAAGACCCGGCGAAACCAATTTGAGCACCACCGGATATCCGAGGCGCTCGGCCGCCGCGACGGCGTCATCGGAGTTTGCAGCAATCTCCCCGGCGACGAACCGAATACCCCAAGTCTTCGGGTCTCCTGCGATTGACTCAGGCCGGCTCCTCCGGTACGAGGCAGTCCGTGACAGCCCGGCCAACGCCCTAATCGCCGCCCTCGGCTCCTCTGTGACCGGGGCGTCGGCCTCCCGCAACGTGGAAAACGCCGCCTCGGTCTGATCGCCGGCCATCCACAGATGAAGGATCGGTTTCTCAATATCCAAGGCGAGCAACGAATCGACCCGATCTTGGCTGTGTTGGGGAGGATGTGCCGTGGATACGGCTAGCACCAGGTCGTAGTCGTCAGACATCGCAAACGCCTCGACAACCTCGGCGAATCGGACGGGTCCGGCAATGATCCCACCCATGTCGAGGGGGTTGTTAACCGCGCCATGATCGAGCAGTGGTTCGAGATGACCCATCAACTCCGAACCGGGGGCAGGCAGTTGTATACCTTGGCGTTCGGCCAGATCCGCGAGATGAATTGCGATACCACCCGAGTGGGTGACGATCCCAGCGCGGCCACCGGACGGCGTCCCGGCACGGGCCATCATCTCAGCCACTTCGAGGCCCTCGCCGGGGGTCTCTGCCACGACCACGCTAAGGGAATCGAGAACTCCGCGAAAGACAGCCTCGGGAGCGGCCATGGCGCCGGTATGTGTCGTCATCAGAGCTTGGCCGCGCGCTCCGGTTCCGATCCGGCAAACGACTACCGGTATCCCCCGAGCAATCGAGGATTGCACCGACTCTATGAAGGCCTCGCCGTCGCGCACCGTCTCGACCAGGGCGAGGACCACCTTCACCTCGTCGATGCGGGAGACAGCGTCGATGGCTTCACCGAGTTTGATGTCGACCTCATTGCCCGTCGAGACCGATACCGCGAGTCCGCCGCCTCGGCCCGCAGCCAGGTTATGCACATAGCTGCCTATTCCTCCGCTCTGGGTAACGACGCCGACCGGACCACTTCGGATCTCCTCGCTCGGGCGGTCGAGACAGGTCAAGAAGCTGGCAGCGAGCCCCCGCTCTGGCCGTATTACACCGCCACTATTCGGACCGAGAACCCTGGTCCCCACAGATAGGGCTACTTCGGCGAGAACGGTCTCCAGAGCTAGGCCTTCAACACCTGACTCGCCAAAACCACCGGCGAAGACGACCACACATCCGACGCCGGCCGCATCGGCAACGATGTCGGCGGTGGTGGCGGCGGGTACAGCAGAGACGATCAGGTCGGGTGGGTGGGGAAGATCGGCAATCGACACGAACATCTCCACCCCATCGATCTCGGGAAGTCGTGGGTGAACACCCCAGATCGCCCCTGCAAATCCCAGCCGCCGAAGATGCCCGAGAGCGCGGCCACCGTGTTTCGCCTGGTCGGCGGACAGGCCGGCAATGGCGATGCTCGCCGGATCGAGAAGGCGATCCAGGTCGGTCATCGCAACTGGGGGATCACCTCAGAGGCGAACAACTCGAGACTGTCGCTCTCGCCCATGTCATAGAAATACAGAATCATATCGGTGCAACCCTCGTCGATGAACTGGCCCATGCCGTCGACGGCTTGGGAAACGGTGACGGCAAAGTGCTCCTCGGAGAAACTCTCGGGGGATGTCGAGCGGCGACGAGCGGCGATATCCAGCTTCTGGCGAAGATCCGCCTCGTCCCTGCCGATCACCGACATCAGATGGGACGTTCGACCGATCTCCCCATAGGGTCGACCCACAGCCTCGCAATGGCCGGCCAACACCGCAGATTTGTGACGGAAGCTCTCAATCGAATTGCCAAAGTTGGAGAAGTCCCCATGTTTGGCGACGATGCGGAGAGTCCGCTTCTCGCCGCCACCGGCGATCCAGAGCGGAGGATGCGGTTTCTGCAATGGGCGGGGACGATTGATTGCACCGTCGACGGCATAGTGATCACCTTTGAAGAAAGCTTCGTCCTCGGTCCACATCGTCAACAGGACCTGAACTGTCTCCTCCAGTTGGTCGAGCCGCTTCCCCGCTGAAGGAAAATTGTACCCATACGCCTCGAACTCTCCCTTGGACCAGCCAGCACCGATGCCAACGTCGAGTCGCCCACCTGATATGACGTCGATGGACGATGTGATCTTTGCCAGCATCGATGGCGAGCGGTAAGCGGCACAAGTGCACATCTGTCCCAGCCTGACCCGGCTCGTGGTAGCGGCGAGAGCGGCCATAAGCGTCCATGCCTCGAACGTGCTCTCCTGCTTGACGACGGGATGGGTGTGGAAATGGTCGTAGACCCACAGCGAGTCGTAGCCGACCTCCTCGATCACCTTGGCAACAGCGAGAACCCGATCCCACTGCTGATCCGCGGCAACTCCGTCCTGATCACCCTTCCATCCCTGAGGAACAAAGGTCCCGAATCTCATCGCTCGCCACCTCCTTGGCCGGGGTTTGGCCATAGCTTGACCACGTCCTCGTCGGCAAGACTTCTCACCTCAGACTCGTCGAGGCCCAGCCGGTTGGTCAGCACCTCGATGGTGTGCTGGCCGAGCATCGGGGCAGACTCGTTGGGACTCTCCCAATCGCTGAATTTGATCGGACTTGGCGGGTAGCGAACTTCCCCCAGCGTCGGATGGTCATAAGACCGGATCATGCCCCGTGCTTGCACTTGCGGATCGTCAAAGACCTCGCCGATGTCGTTCACGGGGGCGTTGGGAATGTCGTGCTCATCGAGAATTTCAAGCCAATCGAGGGTCGGCTTTGAGATGAAGACCTCGGTGAGGATCGGAATCAGGTAGTCCCGATTGGAAACACGAGCGGCGTTGTCCGATGTCAGCGGGTCCTCGATCAAATCTGGCCTCTCGATTGAATGACACAGGTTTCGCCAGAACTTTTCGTCGCGGACCGCGACCACGATGTAGCCATCGCTGGTTTGGAAGGCCTGCCAGGGAACGATGTGGGCGTGGGCGGTGCCCAGCCGGGTCAGCTTGCGGCCCGAGTTGAGATAGTCGAGTGCGTCGTAAGAAAGCATCGATACCAGGCTGTCGAGCATGGCCACATCAGCGTGACGACCCTCGTTGTGACGCTCTCTCCCCACCAGGGCTGCCAGCACAGAGATGCAGGAGTAGATGCCCCCAGAGATATCGGCTATCGGTATGCCAACCCGGGCCGGGTCCCCGTCGGCCGGACCTGTGATGTCGACATGGCCGGAATAGGCCTGCACCACCAGATCGAACGCCGACTTGTCTCTGGCCGGCCCATACTCTCCAAACCCCGTCACGGAAACGGTGATGACTTCGGGATTGTGCTCCTTCAACGTGGCGTGATCTATCCCGAGCCGCTCCATGACTCCCGGCCGGAAGTTGTCGATCACGACATCGGCCTGGGCCACCAGCGAATAGAACATCTCTAGGCCACGCTGATCCTTGAGGTCGAGGACCACGCTCTTCTTTCCCCGGTTCATGAAGAGATGGATGGCGCTCTCGCCGTGGAGAGGGGCGATGGTCGCATTGCGTGCGGTGTCTCCCGAATGAGGCTCGATCTTGATTATCTCGGCACCGAGGTCCGCCAGGATGACACCACCAAAGTTCCCAGCGATCACCTGACCCAATTCGAGGATTGTGACCCCAGAGAGCAGACCTGTCACTCGTTCACACCGGCACGAGAGGCAGCTTCGGCCCGCTCGATGACTGTCCGAGCAACTCGGGCCACCGCGTAGTCCACCATTTTGCCGTCGACAGCAATAGACGCCTCACCCGCTGCCTCTGCCCGCTCGAAGGCTGCGAGGACCTTGCGCTGGTACTCCACTACTTCAGCCGAAGGCGTAAAGACGTCGTTGATGACGGGTATCTGCGCCGGATGAATGGCCACCTTGCCGGTGTAGCCGAGGGTCCGGGCAAGCTCTGATTCGACTCTGAGGGCGTCGAGGTTCCGGAAATCCATGAACACCGCTTCAATTGGGTAGAGAACTCCAGCAGCGCGAGAACTGAGCAGCACCTGGGAACGGGCGTGCATAAGCCCGGTTCCTTCCGGCGTCCACTCCACGCCGAGGTCGGCGACCAGATCACCCTGCTCCCCACTTCCAAACATCACACACTCCACCCGGCTGCTGGCCATCGCTATCTCATAGGTGAGACGCACCCCGAGGGCCGACTCGATGAGAGGAATGACGGTCACCGAACCCTCACGCTTGCCCGACGCCCTTTCCAGCTTGGTCAGAACCCCGTCGATCTCACTGAATACTCCTGGATCCTCGGCTTTGGGCAGGACGATCCCCACCACCTCCGCTGCGCCAGCGGCGTTCACGTCGTCCCAGAGAAGTCCAGTCTCCGCGGCGTTGATGCGAACGTAATACGGGACCGGCGAGGGCGGAAGCTCCTCCAGATTGGATCGGGCAAGAGGTTTCTTGTCCACCGAGACCGCGTCCTCGAGATCGACGATCACGGCATCGGTTCCGGAGCCCGCCGCCTTCTCGACCATGTCAAGCCGATGGCCGGGGGTGAACAACATAGAGCGGACAGGGTTCATCTAGTGGGTGTCACATTCCTCTTCTCGCTACTTCGTGCCCGGGACCGAGCGTGCATGATGCACGATATATGATCGGGCGGCGCGCTGACCAAAACAGGAGCAATGGACTACGAGTTGACCCCAGAGCAGGAATCACTGCCGATAACGGTGCGCGACTTCTGCGAGATGGAGTCGATCCTCTATAGACAGCTTGCGCCCGCCTACCTAGAAAAGGAATTGCAGCGGGGAGGGATCGTCACCGGAGCCGACAGTGAGGGAACCGACCTCGAGCTCTGGGCCCAGAAACCCGACGGCACCACTACCACAATCGGGAAGGCCAGGTTCGCCCTCCGATGAAGATCTCAGGGGCGCGGCTACTCGCCGAAATGCTCGAAGGCTACGGAGTTACCCACCTGTTCCACGTGCCGGCGGTGCTCCGCCGCACCATGGTTGAGATCGAAGCGCGCACGTCGATCAAGCGGGTTCGACCCCACGGCGAAAAGCCGGCCGCCTACATGGCCGACGGCTACGCCCGCGCATCGGGAAGGCCAGGGGTGTGCGCAGCCCAGGTGGTGGGCGCTCTGAACCTGGCAGCTGGTTTGCGCGACGCTTATCTCGCGCACTCCCCGGTCATCGCGTTCACCGGAGGAAGGGACCCTCAAACCAAGTTTCGCAAGGTCTATCAGGAGGTCGACGATCTTCCTGCCTTCGAACCGGTCACCAAGCTGAATGTGACCGTGGACGCCGTTGAGCGGATCCCGGACCTGGTTCGTCAAGCATTTCGGGCGGCAACCACTGGAGCACCAGGCCCGGTTCACATCCAATTTGCCGGCAACGAAGGCCAGATCGACGCCACCAAAGCCGATCTGGAGGTCTATTGCGAGGAACAGTTCGCCTCGGTGCCTCCCTTTCGGCCCGTCGCACACGACACGCATCTGGTGCGGGCGTTAGAACTGCTGGCGAAGGCGGAGCGTCCGGTGTTTGTGGCGGGGGGCGGGGTTCGCTCCTCCAGGGCAGGCCCTGCATTGATCGCCCTGGCCGATCGGCTCAGTATCCCGGTGGCCACCTCCCTCAATGGCAAGGATGTCATCCCCGATAGCCACCCTCTTTCCGTTGGAGTGGTGGGCTCCTACTCACGAGATTCGGCCAATCAGGTGGTGCTGGAGGCAGACCTGGTTTGCTACATCGGGAGCGAGACCGGGGGCATGACGACGCACTTCTGGAAGGTCCCTCCGATCGGCACACCCGCGATCCAGATCGACATCGAGCCCGATGCGTTGGGACGGAACTATCCACTCGAGGTTGCGATCAACGCCGACGCACGCACTGCTTTGAGCCGGATGCTGGAGCTGGCCGGCGAACCGGTGCGTCACGACCAATGGGCTTCAGCGGCTGCGAGCCACGTGACTGACTGGCAGGCCGATTATGCGCCACTGCTCGAATCAGATCAGGTACCTATCCGTCCCGAGCGGCTGTGCGCCGAGTTGTCCGACCTGGTCCCTGACGACGGAATCGTTGTGGTCGACACCGGCCATGCTGGGATGTGGATGGGTGGGATGTACGACCTGCGAGCGTCGACACAGTCCTACATCAGGAGTGCAGGGCACCTGGGTTGGGCTTTCCCTGCCTCGCTCGGCGCGAAATGCGCCACACCCAATCGTCCGGTTGTCTGCTTCACCGGCGACTCCGGGTTCTGGTATCACGTCGCCGAAATCGAGACGGCGGTGCGATGGGGCATCAACAGCATCACTGTGGTCAATAACAACCACTCCGGCAACCAGTCCAAACGTGGTTTCGATCGGGTTTACGGCGGGAAACAGACCGAGAAGGCCAAGGAAATGTGGGTGTTCACCGATGTCGATTTCGCCCGGCTCGCGGAGGACATCGGAGCACTGGGGATTCGAGTGGAGAAGCCTTCGGAATTGGCCGCAGCGTTCGACCGGGCACTGTCCGCCGACCGGCCCGTTGTGATCGACGTTGTGACCGACATGGACGCTCTGGCTCCGCTGGCGGTCGAATAGCCGGTCAATCGACCAACAGCACCGCCTTGCCATTGACCTCCCGTGAAGCCAGGGCAGCGAAGACGGTGTTGGCCTCGGTCCAAGGTGCTTCCAATCCAATCTGAGGATTCAGCGAACCGTCGGCGACCATGTCGGCGAGAAGCTTCAGGTCTTCACCGAAGGTGGGTGGTTCACCACTTTCGTAGATAAAAAAGGCAACGATCCGCGCTCCCGCCCGACCTCGAAAGTCGCCAAATGAGACTTCGGCAGACATGTTCGAGGAGTTGCCATAGACGGCAATGGTTCCACCAGGCGCAACAAGGTCTATCGCCGCTTCCAGCGAGGCACCACCTACCGATTCGAGAATCAGATCGAAGGTGCCGCCGGCGTCGGCGATGTCGTGGACAATCGCGCTCGCTCCCAGAGCCTCCAGCCCGGCCGCGCGATCGGGGCTGGCCGTGACACCGATCACTTCGGCTCCCGCTTCTGCTGCAAGCTCAACGGCAAACCGGCCAACACCACCGGCAGCTCCGGTTACGAGCACTGTCTGGCCCGAAAGGTCGCCGCCAAGACGAAGTACTCGGAGTGCGGTCATCGCGGAGATAGGCAGCGTCGCTCCCTGAGCGAAGCTCACCTCGGGTAGCAGCGAAGCGAGATGCGAACTGGGAACAACGACCTGCTCGGCCCAGCCCTCCTGTTCCGGCCAAGCAACGACACGGGTTCCCTCTACAGGGCCCGACCCGTCGGCCGCGGCGGAAACGACTACACCTGCCACATCCTGACCAGGTCGCCAACCGTGGGGACGCATGGCCAAAAGGCGAAGCTCGCCTCTGTTCACAGCCACTGCTCTGACTTGGACAACAGCTTCGGAAGGGGTCGCCTCGGGGTTGGGTACTTCTGCCAGATCGACCGCCGCCGCACCGTCGCCTCGATTGATCAGAGCCTTCATTTCTCCTGGTCTCCCGTCATGTTGCTGCTTTCGAACCGACCGTCGTTAAGGGACCAGCAGAACAATCGCCACGATGATCGCCAGGTAGATGACTGCAAAAAACCCCAGGGCACCCATCGAGTAGAGGTACCGCTGTCCAACGGTGAATCCATCGTTGATGAAGATCCTCACATTGGCGCTGAAGCCAGCAAAGCCGACGAGGATGTCGATATACCCGCCTTGTCCGAATATTGCATAGACAGGAAGTAGAACGGGAAGGCCCACCCAGATCCATTCGGCGCCTGCGATGCGACGACCAATATTCGCAGTGTTTGTTTGAGCGACAATGACTGGCGTAATCCCGGAGTATCCAGGCCTAACTGTTACTTCAAAGTCGCCACCGTCGCCTATTGGGATAAGGAAACTGGATCTCTTTGACCCCCGCTTGACTCGAACACCGTCCACGAGAATCCTCAGGCCACCCAAAAAGCCGTGGCGAACGGTCACTTCATTACCGGTAGCGCCCGGGATCGCCAAGGGAAAGGTCGTCGCCCAGAAGCCACCCTCACCCTGACCGACCTCTACCCGATCTTCCATCAGGCTCGTCGCACTTCTCGTCTGGCAAAGGACACCGAGCCGCCAAGGTCGTCGCCCAGATCCGTGCTCTGCCCCTTCATGCGTCCACGATGGCCACTGCTCGGGTGGGGCCACCGTGGGCGCCGACCACCTTCAACGGGAAGCCGACAAAGATGAACCGCTTACCTACAACCTCGGTGAGGATCAGATTCTCATAGTGGGTCTTCTTCTCGTGCCGACACATCAGATGCACCGGGTAGATCGTCGAAGCCGGATTGTCCGGCGTGGGTGAGTCGACGCCGAAAGTACCGATTCCGTTGTCGAGAATCCACTGGGCGGCCGAATCGCCGAGACCTGGGAAAGTAGTCAGATACTCGGGCTCATCCGCGTAACGGTCGTAGGTGGCCGTGTAGAAGAAGCAGTGGTCCCCAGGCTCAATCGAAAGTCCCGATGACGCCAGCGCCTCGTCGAGATGCTCGGCCGTGATATCGGTCCGGGGTGGGACCTCGGAGACATCGAGACAAAGCGCCGGACCGTAGAAATAGCTCAGGTCCATCAAGTCGATTGTCAGCGCCTCGGGATCGGGGTCGAGGTGACTGAACGAATCGACATGAGTCGGCCCGTTGTCGTTGAGCATGAACCCGAGAGTCTGGAACGAGAAGTCGGAGGTGAACCTCGGGGCTGTCTCCTCATGGGTTACATGCTGAAAAGTCACCGTCTTTAGATGGCCCGGATAGACCTTCATCGTCTCGAATATCGGCTGGGACAGATCCACTAGTCGCGTCATAGACGGATATTGCTCCTTCGACTCAGTACATGACCACCGCCGGAATTGACGTCGATGTCGGCTCCGGTAACACCGCTCGTCGCAGCCACAAACAAGTCGTGTGCCATGTGAGATATCTACTCTCGGGCTCGCACCTCGTCGAGGTCGATCACCGTGCCGGTGGCGGCACTTTCCACGATCCCCTCGAGGACGACTACTGCCTCCAGCGCCTCGGATCCTCCGGTCTCGGGCGCGGTGCCGCTACCGACGTTCGTTACGAACTCCTCGAGTTCGTCCCGTACTGTGTCCAGGGTCTCGACCGGCCGTTCCGATCGCTCCATCTCCCCGACCGGTTGAAAATAGAAGCGCTCGCCATCCATCTCGTTCCACGCCGCCGCTTCTGTTCCCCACACCGCGGTGCGACCGATATCGGGAATGACCATCGAAGTCGCCAGAAAAGCAAGACACCCGCTCTCGAACTCGAGCGTGGCGGTAGTGGCGTCGTCGAGTTTGCTGACGCCAATGTTCTGGCGGCTGAAGGCCGCCACCCGGGCCGGGCGCCCGAGCAGGTAGTTGAGATTGTCTGCCATGTGAACCCCGAGACCGGTCATCCCTCCGGCGGGGCTCTCCGCCGGGTCGGCCCGCCAGCCACTTCTGGGGTTGAGTCCCTTCGGATACGACAAGTTCGCCTCGGCGTAGTGGGGCATACCGAGTTCGCCGCTGTCGACCATCTCTTTGAGGCGACGGTTGGCCGGCTGACGTCGGCGGTTGTGACCCACCTGAAGCACCACTCCCGCAGACTCGGCGGCCTTGATCGCCCGTTTCCCGTCGGGAACGGTAAGCGTGAATGGCTTGTCGACGAAGACGTGTTTTCCGGCGGCTGCAGCCTCGCTTACGAGATCGGCGTGGGTCGAGTGCGGTGTCGCCAGCAGCACGGCTTCGACATCGGGATCGGAGAGGACCTCATCGAGCGAACCGGCGGGCCGCGTCCCATAGTTCGCGGCGAACTCCTCCCTGGTTGCAGGAGTGCGGGCAAAACAACTGACTATCTCAATGCCGGCGTCTCCCGCCTTCTCTGCAAGCATTTCGCCCCATCGCCCCAGTCCAACCGATGCCACCTTCAACGGCTTCATCACACCTCCATGTTCCGTATAGTTTGCCGCGGACCTCCGGAGAACGGGTACTAGCCGGGGCTCGCTTGACCAATTTATTTGTACTCGGTATTCTACATAATGCAGGAAAAGTCCAAGAATTATCGTCAGCGACGGGCCCGGGGCCTTATCGCGGACATCGACATTGGAGGAGGAGTTCAGTGATTTCCAGAGCGAAAAGGCGCGCTATATCCGATCCACGGAAGCGAGCCTCCCATTCTCGAGGAGCCCTAAAAGGCCTGGCATTGTTGTTGGTGATGGGGCTGGTAATTGCAGCCTGTAGCGACAGCAGTGATACGACGACCACAGCAGCCGGAGGTGACGACGGCGGCGATGCCTCCGGTGATCCGGTAACCATCGAATTGATACTCACCAGGCCGTACTACGTCCCTACAGGCTTTGTCGAGGCCATGTTGGAGGAGCACAACATCGATTTGATCGTGGACGTCCAGACCAACGACGACATCCTCCAGCAATTGCAGACAAGGCAAGATGCTGGTCAGCCGCTGCCTGATCTGCTCGGCGCCGAGGACTCTTTCCTCATGCCCGCTTTCGAGGAAGCCGGGCTGCTGACGTTGAGCACAGCCGAGACGTTCAGGTCGGAGTTCGAAGCAGCAGATCCTGATCTCTACAACCTGCTCTGGGATGTTGTTTGGACAGAGCAGCCTGTCGGTGCGTCGATCACGGCGAACTTCGACGCTTTCTATTACAGCGTGGAATGGTTCGAGGAAGCCGGTGTAACCGTTCCGTTCGAGAGTTTCGACGATGTGCTCGACGGAATGCGGGCCTTGAAAGCGACCCGACCGGGTTCGATTCCGCTCACGGTCCAGGCCAAGGCAGGCGACGGGGTGACCACCCTGAAGACAATGCTCGCTGGTACTGGAGCGCCATTCGATGGTGCAGTACCTGACCTCACCTCCGATGGTGGGATGTATACCTGCCAGTGGTGGGTCGATGCTGCGACCGAGGGTCTAACCCCACCTGATGCAGTTGCATGGGGTGAGGACGAGTCTCGTGGCGCCTTCACCAGCGGTGACGCAGCGATGATCCTCGACGGTTTCACCACCGCCGGCGACTTCGCCGAGGTCGGCTATAACTACCCGGACCAGTGGGGTATCACTCCGGCCCCGATATCCCGGTCCAGCGGCGATCCCGACGGCACGGCCTGGGCGGCTGCCCGGACCTGGGGGATCCTCGAAGGAACCGAGCACCCGGTTGAAGCCGCTTTGATAATCAGGGAAATCGCTGAGACGGAATGGCTCCTCGGTCAGGCCGCAGAAGGTGGCGTGCCGGCACGGAACCAGGAAATGATCGACAGCCAAGAGCTGCTGGATCTCTGGCCGTTCTTCAACGAAGACCTGAAGGCCGCCTACACGGCCGCCAGTCCTCAGGCTGCCGGTGACAATGCCGGCGAGGTCGAGGCGATCCTCGAGCAGTTCTTCGGTGAGATCGTCTCAGGTGTAAGCGACGATTGTGCCGAGTTGACTACCAGATATCAGGCTGAGCTGGACGAAGCCTGATAACAAGACGGTGCCCCCGTAACGACGAGCACCAACAAAATGCAGAACGCTCCCTCGCCTTCACCGGCGAGGGAGCATCCCTGTACTCTCGCAATGTGACGATATCCAACCTATGACGACAACCACCACGGCTCCCAAGCCGAAAACCGACCCTAAGCCAAAGGGCGACCGCCGCTGGTGGCAACGCAAAGAACCACCACGTCGCGACAACAACGCCATCATCGGCGTCAGCAAGGCGACGCCCTATCTCTTCAGCCTCCCGTCCATACTTCTCGTGGCTGGCCTACTCGGTTTTCCCGTCATCTATGGCCTGGTCCAGAGCCTCTACCGTCGCCCATCGCTCGGGGCAGCCCCCGAGTGGGTAGGTACCGAGAACTACACCGACATGTTCTCGTCAGACGCTTTCTGGCACTCCCTTAACAAAACCGGAATATTTGTCGTTGGCTCCCTAGTCCTCGGAATGGCGCTAGGTCTTTTCTTTGCATTTGCCCTTTTCAGAGTGGTCGGGAAGCTCCGATTCCTCCGGGCCATAACCATCGGCCCCTACATCGTTTCCAACGTAGCTGCGGCCGTGATGTTTCGAATCCTCTTCAACTCCCAGTTTGGAACGTTGAACCAAGCAATCGAGTGGCTCCCATGGGTGGATAGCGGCCCAAGATGGCTGGCCGACCCCGCAGTAGCGATGGTCACCGTCATCTTCACTCAGGTGTGGACCGACCTTCCCCTCGTGATCCTTCTGATTCTCGGAGGGCTGATGACCATTGACAAGACACATCTGGATGCGGCCCTTGTCGATGGAGCTACCGGCTGGAAGCGTGCCCGCCACGTCACCATTCCGCTCCTCGCCCCGCAAATACTGATAAGCATCGTCTGGCTGAGCTATTCCACACTCACCGGGCTCGGAGTGGTGCTCGCTCTCACCGGCGGTGGTCCACTCAAAGCCACTCAGACGATGGCCATGGAGATGTACACCGTGGCCTTCCGTAATCTCGAGTTCAACCAGGCGCTCGCGATCGCAACATTCATATTGATCCTCAATGCCCTGCTCACGCTGGGCTACGTGGGCATCGGCCGCAAATACGACTACGAAGCATGACCGACACACTGCCTCAAGACGAGTTCCTCACCGAGTCACTTGCTGAAGAGGCTCTCAAAGCCTCCGAAGGCGCCCCGCGGGAACCGCGACGGACGGCGGGTCGCAGGGGAAAGGGGATCATCAGGAACATCCTGATCGCGATCCCGTTGATCGCACTGGTGATCTGGACTGTGACGCCTTTCTTTGTGACTCTGTCGATTTCCCTTAAGGATAGGGCTGAGGTTTTCTCGGATCCGTCACTGATCCCGGCAAACCCGAGCCTCGACGCCTATGCCCAAGTTCTGGCCAGTGAGACTTTCACAACTTCGTTCTGGAACAGCGTCATCGTCGGCGTCGGCACCACCCTATTGACCATCGTGCTTGCAGTACCTGCCGCTTACGCCTTCGCCAGATTCAGGTTTAGAGGCCGCCATCTCTTGCTCCTTTTCACCCTGCTCCCCCGCCTGGTGCCGAGCATTGGCGTGATGATCCCGATATACCGACTCGCTGTAACCACACAGATGCTGGACAAACGCATCACCCTGATCATCGTTTACACGGCAATGCTCTTACCTCTCGGCGTGTGGCTGTTGGTTGGCTTCTTCCAGGCGATCCCACGCGAGATCGAGGAGGCGGCAAACGTCGATGGGGCCAGTCTTTGGGGGCGTCTCCGATACATAGTGGGACCGCTGGCCGCACCCGCCATGATCACAGTTGGCGTCCTCGCTTTCCGCGAGGCCTGGAACGAGTTCACCCTGGTCCTCGTGCTGGTCAACTCACCGGGAAAACGGACACTGCCATTCGAGCTCTACAAGATGCAGGGCGTCGAAGGTATCGCCGACTACCCGATAGAGGCGGCATTCACTGTCCTAACCATCATCCCCTTCATACTCGTCTACACCTGGGTGGAGAAGTACGTGGTCGCCGGCATCATTTCCGGGTCAGGAAAGTGATCCGATAGATTCTGCCAGTGCGCCGAATCGTCGTCTCAGAGTTCCTGCAGGAGAAGTCCCTTGCTCGTCTGTCCGCTGAGTTCGACGTCGTCTTCGACCCGGACTTGTACGCAGATCGTCCCCGACTGCTCAAGATTGTTGCTGACGCTGAAGCGATCGTCATCCGCAATCGAACCTGGGTTGACACAGAGATTCTGGCGGCCGCCACGGAATTGAAAGTGGTCGGACGTCTTGGAGTCGGACTGGACAACATCGACATGGAGGCCTGTGCAAGCGCAGGGGTAACGGTGGTCCCAGCGCTCGGGGCCAACGCAGTTTCGGTAGCCGAGTACGTGATGACGGCCATGCTCATCCTGACGAGACCTGTCTTCGGAATGACCGAGTCGATTGTGGCTGGGGATTGGCCGCGTCAGGGTCACGCGTTCGGAAGGGAGCTGATGGGAACAACGCTCGGACTGGTCGGCTATGGCTCAATCGCCCGCACAGTCGCCATCAGGGCAGCGGCATTCGATATGACAATCGTTGCCTACGATCCCTTTCTGTCAGGCGATGACCAAGTTTGGAAAGACACTCAAAAGGTCGAATTCGACGAACTTCTCGTTCAGGCCGACGTAATCAGTCTCCATATTCCCCTCAACGAGGGAACAAAGAATCTGATCGATGCGACCCAATTCGAGCGGATGAAGCCACGGGCCATCCTCATCAACACATCGAGGGGTGGGACCGTCAACGAACCAGCTCTGGCAAGAGCCCTGCGGAAGGGTCTCATTTCCGGGGCCGCCATCGATGTTTTTGCGTCAGAGCCCCTTGGCCCAGAGCCGGCAGCGACCTTCGCGGGTCTGGACAACGTGATTCTGACCCCCCATATCGCCGGCAACACCATCGAGTCCGTCGACCGGGTAGCCAATATGATCACCGACGCAGTAATCGGACTGCTCAAAACCTGATCCGGTTCAGATCAGAAGACGCTCCTCGTACTCCACCCTGGAGAGCAGGTGGGGGTCCCCGTCGGTGATCAAGACCATGTCTTCGATGCGAACCCCTCCGCCACCACGAACGCCGGGGACCCACACAAGTGGCTCCACTGCAAAAACCATGTTCGGCTGGAATTCGTAGGTGGTCGTGCCCTCGAGGGTCTCCCCGATATAGGGCGGCTCATTGGCCCCCATGCCAATGCCGTGACCGATGAACAGGCTGAACAGATGGTCTTCGAACCCGTGATCGCCAACCTTGGCGATGATGGCATCGGCGCAGTCTTGGTTTGTGAATCCAGGGCGCATCTTGTCTATCCCGGCCATTAGACCCTCATACACCGCGGTGTAGATCTTCTGTTGCGTCTTGGAAGGCTTCCCCACAACCGTCGTTCGGCCGATGTCGGCGAAGTAGCCGTTCCACATGGCCCCGATGTCGATGAAGCAGAGATCCTGGTTTCGAATGATCTTGTCGGTAGCCAAGCGGTGGGGAGGGGACATGTGCTCGCCCGAGGCGACAAACGGCGTGGTGACGTGTGCCATCTCTCCACCGAGTTGGAAGAGGGTCTGCATCGCATCGGCTGCTACGTCTAACTCCCGGCGTCCGGCCCTCGTCTCATCAAGCGCACGTTGCGTAACCGAGTCACCTATGGCGCAAGCCTCTTCGATGACAGCTACCTCGAGATCACTCTTGATCCACCGGGCCTGCTGCATGATCGTGTCGGCGTCGACCAACTGAACGTTGGGCAGATGGGTCCGCACCGACTCGATAAATGAGATGTTTGCCTGGTCGACTCCCAGCTTCCCGGAGAGAAGATCTCGCTCGCGGAGAACGGATGTCATCGTGCCGGTGACAAACCCGTCTACAAGCTCCCGCTGCTCCATGATCGGCACCGCATGCGCTTCGCCGATCCAGCTCATACCGAACTTGGCCTTGTCGACCTCTCCTCCCGAAGCGAGCAGTACCGGTTCCTCGGACGGTGTCAGCAGCGCCCCATTCAGCGAAGTCGTCTTTCCGGCTATGAGCTGAGCGCGCAGCGAAGTCAGGTAGCGGACGTTCTCGTCTTTCCAAACGAGAATTGCATCGACTCCAGAATCCAATAGGGCCGCCTGTGCTTTGGCAACTCGCTCCCGACGAAGCTCAGGGAAATCGTAACGATCCTCCCAATCGACCGCGAACGGACCCTTGGCGTATTTGTGGATGACAACTCCCGAGTAGAGGAACCCTGTTCTCTATAGTCGGTATACTACAGGACACTCATTGTGATCACCAGAAGACGCAGTTTGGGGAACCGAACCCGATCGCGCTTTTACCGGTATAGATCAAAGGAAATCTGAATGAGCAGCGGGGAAAGTTTTCGTCTCGACGCTTCGCTGTCGCCCCGGGTGACAGCAGTCGAACTGGTCCGTGGCACCCTTCGTGCCGCCATTCTCCGTGGTGATCTGCCGGGGGACTCGCAACTGGTTCAGACCGAGATCGCCAATCAACTCGGGGTCAGCACCACACCGGTTCGGGAAGCAATGCGCGATCTGGCCAGCGAGGGTCTCATCACGATGGACAGTCATCGCATCGGGACCGTGCGCAAGCCCGATTGGGACGAAATGGTTGAGATCGTCGAGATCCGACGCTCACTCGAAGAGGTCGCCATCAGACGCGCAATAGCCCTGATCACCGAAGAGGAGATGAATCGGGCGAGGACCCTGGCCGACGAGCTATCCGATGAACAGGACCTCGGGACGTGGGTAGAGCGCAACATCGATTTCCACCTGATTTTTCATGAGGCAACACGGACGGTCCGGTTAAGCAGCATCCTCTCAACGCTCGAAGAGGCAGGAGGGGTCTTTGTGGCACAGGCGCAGCGTCTCCACCCCGAGATTCGAAGACGAGCGATCGCCGAGCACTACTCACTCATCGAGGCGTATGAGAAGGGTGACGTCGAGGCAGCGGTCGCCATCCAGTACGGGCACATCAACCACCCCCTTGAGGCCTTAGAGCTGGACTCCGAATCCGACTGAAGCCGCCATCCCCAGATTGGGGATTACCAGAGCTGTGAGAAGCTCTCCTTCACAGCGGCCAGCCCGGTCGTGACCAGCTTCACGTCACTGGTCGGCGAGATCAGGGTGCAGCCCTTTTCGATCAGCAACGATGCGTAATCCGGATTGGGGGTCACCGCACCCCAATGCTTGCCGTGGGTGCGACAAGCCTCAGCAATACGATCGACGACCTCTATGTTCTTCTCGCTGGTGAAGTCGCCGATGGTCCCCAGCGCTTGACTCAAATCCGATGGGCCGACGAAGAGCAAGTCAACGCCGTCGATTCCAGCAATCGCGTCGACTTCCTCAGCGGCCTGGGCAGTCTCAATCTGTACCGCCACAAACGACTCACGGTTGGCCCGTTCGGCGAACTCGGCCAAAGGCACTGACCCGAATGAGCCGTCGTAACCCAGTGGGTTGAGGCCTCTCCGCCCTCTTGGAGCGAATTTCGACCAACGAACAAACTCCTCCGCTTGTTCGGCCGAAGTGATCTGAGCCGCCATCACGCCCACCGCCCCGCTCTCGAAGCACCGGGTCACAGTGGCGTAGTCGGTCGGTGGGACACGAACGAAACTCTCCAGTCCGTGGGCCCTGCCCGCAGCAACGGCAACCTCGACGTCTCTTACCGAGAGACCACCGTGCTCGACGTCGATCCAGAAACCGTCGAAGTCCCCGGTCATGCCCAGGTACTGAATGATGTTGTGATGAAACATCCTTCCCACTGCGAAGACGACGAGTCGCTCGCCGTTCTGTATTCGCTGTTTGAAGGATTCGGTCATGATTCGTCTCTCGGTTGGCGGTTGGGCTGAATGTATGATCCAACCTGCTGACATGGCAATCGGCTTCCTTCCAACACTCCCCGGTAGGGGTGGGAGACGCCCACGCATTTGATCGAGGAAAGAGGCCGGCTATGCCCATTATCGACATGCACGCCCACCTGTCACCTGAGCGTTACAAGGACGCGGTTCGCACCAAGGGTGAATGGTTCGGGCTCGACGAAGGTCCGGGTGAACTCCTATTCGGGAAGTTCGCGCAGTCCCTTCCCGAGCGACTCAGAGATATGGATGCCCTAGGCGTGGACATGCAGCTGATTACACCGACCATCGGGTTCTACCAATACGACAACGAATTGGAGATGACCAAGCGCATCCAGCGGGAGTGCAACGACGAGATCGCTGAGACGGTGCAAGCGCACCCGACCCGCTTCGCCGGAATGGCGACGGTTCCGATGCAGGACACCCCGAGCGCAATCGCCGAGATGGAGAGAGCGATGGTCGATCTGGGTCTCAAGGGTGTGATCCTGAGCGACCATGTGATGGGTCGAACCTACGACGACCCCGACTTTCTGCCGTTCTTCGCTACCGCCGAGGAGCTCGGGGCGCTTCTTTTCTTCCATCAGGGTCGCGACACGGTGGTAGAGCACAGAATCCAGAGCTACAAACTCCCAAACGCAGTCGGAAACCTCACCGAGCGGGCACTGGTCTATGCGACGCTCGTCTTTGGTGGCGTCATCGATCGGTTTCCGAACTTGAAGCCGTTCTTAGGACACGGTGGCGGCTACACCGCTTATGGAGTGTCGAGGATGGACAAGGTGGCGGGCGCCCTCGAGGGTCACACGTCAGACGGCATGGCACCGCCCTTCGGGCCCAGCGACGGGTTCTCCCAGCAACTGCCACCGAGCGATTACCTCGACCGCTTCTATTACGACTGTTGCACTTATAGCGGCCCGGTGCTTCGTTTCTTGATCGACACGGTCGGCATCGACCGAGTGGTTCTCGGCACCGACTATCCGGCACCGATGGTGCTGCACGATGCGGTGAATTGGGTCCGTGGCTTGCCGGAGCTGAGCGACGATGAGAAGGACGCGATCCTCTCCAAGAATCCGACCAGCATTCTCGGACTGTGACTGACAGGACCTGATGCAATGACTCGGCTGGGGCGTCATCGGCATCGGCAACATCGTGCAGGGCAAAGTCGCTCCGGTGATGGTCGCCGATGAAGTGGTCGGTTCATCACAGGTTGTCCATCTCGAGGTGGGCTCGGGGCCGAGGCAACAGCTATCGGCCGTCTCTAATGCTGGGTACTTGCCGGGCGGGTGCTGTTGGGCTGGCCCGCGTCCTGGCCATTTTCCGCGAGGAGCTCTGTTTGACAATGGCGATCATCGGATGCCGAAAGGTCGATGAGATCAGGCCGGATCATGTCAGATGGTCTTTCCCTGCCCCACCGTCGGAGCCCGTCTAGTCGTCGAGACGGTCGTGGAGTTCGAACCGGTCAGCCAGGCCACGAAGCTGGTCGAGCAGTGTCGGCGAAATCTCAACACCAAGGTTTCGCTGCTCGGCTTCGAGTCTGACCGCACCATCACCAGGAATGTGGACCGTGCCCGGAGGCCCCGACTCCCGCAACTGTCGTAGGTGATTGTCCATCGAGCCTTTGAAATCCTGGAGATCACGAAACAGGTCGGGCCGCATGACCAGGATCGCCTGGCCGGTGTTCGCCGGCTGACCGGGTACAACCCGATGGTCGATTACCTCCGGCCCGAACGCAGCATCGTTGAGCACTCCGGCCAACAGGCCGATTGCCATATTCAGGCCAGAGCCCTTGTAACCGCCGATCGGCATCAAGAATCCCTCATCAGCTTTGCGAGGATCAGTGATCGAATTTCCCTCCGAGTCGATGACCCAACCCTCCGGCATGCTCTCTCCGGCTTGTGCCACCACCTTGATCGTCCCGTGTGACGCCACCGTGGTGGCGATGTCGATTTGAAGTGGCGTTTCGTCACCGGCTGGGATCGCTATCGAAATCGGATTGGTCCCAAGGAGACGTTCCGACCCACCCCAAGGTGGCATGACGTTGGCGCTGGCCACAGCCATGTAGATGCCAATCAGATCCTGCTCCAGAGCGAGCGCCGTGTAGATGCCTGCAGCACCCGCGTGATTGGAGTGCACCGTGCCCACCCAGGCCATGCCTGACCGGGTTGCCTTCTCAATCGCAGTCTCCGTCGCCCTGGTCATGACCACCTGTCCAAGACCATTGTCACCATCGACCAATGCGCTCACCGGAGTCTCTCGGAGCAATTGGATCTCCGGTCGAAGGTTGATGCCGCCAGCCTCGATCCGGACTACATATTGGGGAATCCGAATCAGCCCATGACCGTTGCGCCCACGCAGATCTGCGTCCAAGAGACGCAGCGCAGTTATCTCGGCGTGCTCAGGTAGGACATCAAGAATGACCAGAATATTTACTACGAACGCTTCAAGCCGTTCGAATGCAAACCTCACTGCTGAAACTGCTCAACCGTCTCCCCGGTGTCGGCGAAGGTTCGGGTGACCTCGGTGCTTCCGTAGACCCACAGGATCCGCATCCTTTTCGACCCGGTATTGATGAAGCGGTGGAGCTCGCCAGGGGAAATCTGTGTCGTGTCGTAGGGACGCGCCGGTACCTGCTCACCGTTCAACTCGGCCAACCCTTCCCCCTCGATCACCGTCACCTGTTCGACCGTGTTGTGGCTATGAAGCCGAATGCTGGCTCCGGGCGGAAAACTGGTCACCCCCATCGTGAAGGCCTGACCTTCCAGTGGATCTGGAGTCAGGCGGACACTCTCGATCCCGTCACCGCGCTCAACCGGATCCGCCTCGTCGAATCTGATCAGCCTGGCCAAGTCAACACCTCACTGTCCTCACGTCATGAACCTACCGCCGTTTACCGAAACGGTCTGCCCGGTCATGAACCCGGCCTCCGGCGATGCCAGAAACAGGATCCACTCGGCCACCTCGGCAGGGCTTTGGTAACGGC
>CAXMPK010000011.1:0-2269 GCA_964195405.1 uncultured Acidimicrobiia bacterium | reverse complement strand
GAAATCTCCTCACGTTCGGTCAACGACAACCGAAGCGAAGACCACTCAGGACCGGGCACCGGACGACGGAACCCCGAACCCAACAGATGAGTCCGGATCGTTGACGGCGACCTGCCCAACCGACGACTGATCGACCGTTGCGACTCACCAGCCTCGAACCGATCCCAAACCTCCGACTTCTCCAACTCTGACAACCGCCGCAACACACACCTCCGCGTAGAGAAACTCTCACCGAAGGGTGATGCAACGACCCCCTGAAATCACAGCACTTATGTGCGGCTATACCGACCGCACATAATGCCGGTTATGTGCGGCTGATCACGGCGTTAGCAAGCGCACACAATGCCGGTTATGTGCGAGTGACCCCTAACGATTGTCAGTGACGATCACCAGAAGGCGGGTTTTCTACCGGTCGTAACTCCACTTGTTCCATCCCCCGAGCTTTGCCCCCTCGGCAGCCCGGAAGTTCTTGTGGGCGGCGTCTCTGACTGACGCGTTACTGATATGGCGTTTGATGCCATTCCGTTGAAACGACTCACCGCACACCGGGCAAGTCACCCGGCCGGGTGCCACCTCCGGCGTATCACACAGAAGTTCCCTTATTGCGGCTAGCTGGTCAGGGTCGAGATCTTCCAAATGTTTTATCGCTTCCAAACGCTTTTCAAGTGCGTCTTTCTGCTCTTTCAGTCTGTTATCCATGGGACATAAAGTAACCCGACGAAACAGCAAGCCGCCAGAACCCACATCATTCTGGGTACATGAATCATTGCTAGGGACTAATAGCACCCCGCACATAACGGCACTTATGTTCGGGCGAATCGAGCACTAGTCAGATTGAACCCTTACCAAATGACACCCAAGAATCCCCCTGCAGAAGGTCGATACAACTTCCGTGACGGAAAATGTGCCTCCCACATCGCGTCAGCGGGCCGTCTGCATATTGTGCGGGCGGCCTGCCTCCCACATCACACCCCCTGGACCAATGTGTCCCAACGACGCTTTGTTCTCCGCATCTACCACAGCAGAACAGACCGAAGTGTGGCTACCAGAGCCCATTCAGAGTCCAGATAGTCATCGGAGACCGCGCACATAACGGCACTTATGGGCGCTATTCAGCGTGACAGGTGACCGCACATAATGCCGGTTATGGGCGGGGCTAGCCCTCTACTCGGCCGGCGCAGGCAACGGCTCCTGGATCGTCCTTCGGCTGCCGGATCCTGCCCATCTGCTCAATCCCAAGGCGACGGCGCCCAGAGCGGCGAAGCCGAAAGTCATAGGTAAGACTGTGCCGTCATAAGCCTGGTCGATCAAAGAGCCAAGAAGGGCACCCCCGGCCGTCACCACAGTTCCGATGATGGCCGACGCAGTGCCGGCGATCTTGCCCATTGGGATCATCGCGGCAGTGTTCAGATTGGGCATCATGAGGGCGAACAGGGATGTGACGAGGGTGAGGCCAATGGCGAATGGCCAGAAATCTGGAGTTCCGTCAGCAGCCAGCGCAAAGGCAAAGAGACCGAGTGAAAACACGACGAACAGGACCATCACGATGCCGAGCAACCGTTCCAGACCGACCCGCTCGACCAGAGCAGCATTCAGCAGCGCGGCGGCACCCATGAACACTGCGATACCACCGAAAATGAGGGGGAACTGGTTCGCGCGGCCAAAGACGTCTCCAATGATGATCTCCGAGCTGCCGATGAACGTGACTACCGACGCGAACAGAACCGTCACGGCGAGCATGTAGCCCACGGTGGCCCTGTTGGTGACAACCTGTCGACCGGCGTGGGCGATGTCGCGCCAACTCAGAGCCAGGCGGTTCTCCGGGTCGAGGGTCTCGGGCAATCTGAGGCTCCACAGACCCACGACAAGGGCCATGAAAACCGAGAAGAACACCGCACCGCGCCATCCCACCCAACTGGTCAGTACCGCTCCAATCGAAGGTGCCACCACCGGGATCAGGAGGAAGATGGCCACGATGAACGACATCACCTTTGCCATCTTCTCGCCTTCATGGGTATCGCGGACGATGGAAAGGGTGATTGTTCGCGAACCCGCCGCACCCATGCCCCACATGAATCTGGTCAGGAGCAGAATCCCGAAACTTGGAGCAAACGTCGACGCCACGGCGGCGATGACATAAAGGCTCAGCCCAGCGAACACGATGGGCCTACGCCCGAAGCGGTCGGACAGCACGCCATATGGGATCTGACCTACGGCCATGCCGAGGAAGTAGACCGTCACCAGTGCTGCTACGGCGGTCGAGTCGGCA
>CAXMPK010000010.1:0-3432 GCA_964195405.1 uncultured Acidimicrobiia bacterium | reverse complement strand
CTGCTCTAGCCGGCTGTGGGAAGCGTCACCACGAAAGTTGTCCCATTTTCATCGGTTTTGAGATCGATCTCACCACCGATCCGGGTGATGATGGTGTGAACCGTGTGGAGCCCAAGACCGGTTCCTTTTCCTGGTTCCTTGGTTGTGAAGAACGGGTCAAAGATGCGCTCGGCCGTATCAGAGGGTATCCCAGGGCCGGTATCGCTGATGGTCACACGGACGACGTCCGAATCGTTGGCGGCTGAGATCGTCAGCGTTCCGTCACCGTCCATGGCGTCGGCTGCGTTGTCGATCAGATTGGTCCAGACTTGGTTGAGATCACGGCCAGGCACTTCCACTGGCTGCAAGTCCGCAGGGAATTCGACAACAACATCAATTCCGGAGAGCTTGTGTTTGAGCAGGACCAACGTGTCCTTGATACCGGCTGTGATCACCACCTCCTGAATGGGTGCCTGGTCGAGATAGGAGTATTCCTTGACAATGCGCACCAGTTCGGAGACCCTGCCCGCGGCAATACCGATCTCACTGATCAGCTGACCGGCCGTTGCCCGAAGTCCGACCCATCGGGCGAAGTGTGTTCTCAGGCCTCCATCGACTCCTTCGAGCGCCGCGCCCAACAAACTCGGGCTCCAGCCCGACGCGACCATCCCTGACGCCAGCTCCCAGGCATCAGCGATACCGAGTTCTTCGAGATATGCGGCCAGTTCATCTTCTCGGTCGCTTGCCTCGATCGGACTTAATTCGGGCGGCGGGTCGGGACGGATGAAGTCGACACCGTCTCCGAGAGATCGGGCCAGCGCCGTAGCCTCGTCGTTGAGCTCCTCGTAGACCCGATTCAATTCGCTGGTGCTTCTTCCAACGGCGGCCGCCGGGTTGTTCAGTTCATGCATCAGTTGTGCAGCCATCTTTCCCAGCGCTGCCATTCGTTCCTCGTGACGCAAGGTGTCTTCGATTCCTCGGAGCCGTGATGTGACTGTGCCAAACATTCGTCTCACCACGTTGGCGTCGGAGAGCAACTCCTCGAACGAGGCGGCCGGGATGCGAATCAGACCGGATGGCATGGCGGTGGTTACGGTCGCGGTTCGCGGGGCCTGGTCGAGCAGTGCAATCTCGCCAACGACGTCTCCAGGGTTGAGTCGGGCGAGAGTCACCTCCTTCTCGGCGGACCCTTGCTTGGTGACCACCAGCTCGCCGGTGATGACCACGTACATCTCCTCACTCTCGCTTCCTTCTTCGATGATCACGGTGCCGGCGTCGAGGTCGACGTTTTCCGAACCGGCAGCGACTCTCTCAAGAAGTTCCTCCGGGAGGTCAGCGAAATAGGGAAGGTTTCGGAGACTGTCAGCTGTGGTCACAGGGATGCCAGGTGCTGATGCACGAACCGGATAGCCGTCGCTCCTTCACCCGTGGCGCCGGCGACACGTCGAATTGAGCCGTGGCGAACGTCACCCGCAACAAAAACTCCGGGTACCGATGTCTCGAGAGGCAGAGGGTCGCGCTCCACGCTCCAACCCTTCAGCGGGCCGAGGTCGTTGCCGGAAAGTATGAATCCACTGTCATCCTTCTGAACCAAATCATCGAGCCAGTCGGTGTGGGCTCGCTGACCGACGAAGATGAAGAGGGCGGCAGCATCGACCTCTTCTGCCTCCCCGGTCGAGATGTTCTCGAGGACGATTGACCTCAGGTGGCTGTCGCCGCGCGCCTCGAGGATTCGATGTTCGGAGCTGACCGACACCGACTCGTTTGTTTCAATGTTGTCGATCAGATATTGCGACATCGTTGAGGAGAGATCAGCACCTCTTATCACAATCGTCACCGAGTCGGTGAAGCGCGTAAGGAAAAGGGCAGCCTGTCCAGCAGAGTTTCCTCCGCCAACCACAAACATCGGCTGATCGCGGTGATAGTTGGCCTCGATGTTCGACGTTCCGTAGTAGACCCCGGCCCCGGTGAGCTTGTCGAGACCTTCTGCTGAAAGTCTTCGATACTCGACGCCACTGGTGACAATCAGCGCTTTGGAGGTGATGGTCGACCCGTCGGCCATTCTCAAGATCTTGAACGGGTCCTTGCGTTCCACGGCTTCGACGGTGGCAGGCACCAGGATCTCGGCACCGAGGCGGGTTGCTTGTGAGTACGCCCGGCGCGCCAGGTCGGCTCCGCTGATTCCCTTGGGGAAGCCCAGGTAGTTTTCGATCAACGTGGATTGTCCCGCTTGGCCACCGGGGGCAGAAGCCTCAATGAGGACAGTCTTCAAGCCTTCAGAGGATCCGTATACGGCGGCAGCTAGTCCGGCCGGTCCTGCACCGACAATGGCGACGTCATAGGTAGGAGAGCTTGCGTGACTCTGAAGTCCAACCCTCTCAGCCAACTCATCCGTGCTGGGGTTCTTGAGTGGAGCGCCCTCTGCGAAGAGAACGAGGGGCAGGTCCGGTTGATGCGCTCCTGCCGTGTCCATGAGAACTTGTGCTTCGTTGTCCTTCTCGAGAGTCAACGATCGGTAAGGGATCTGGTTCATGGCAAGGAAGGCCTTCAACTCAAATGCGGCCCGTGACCATTCCTGGTCGATGACCCGCACGCCATCAAATGTTGGCCGATACCCGGCCTGCCAATCGTCCAGCAGGTCATCGAGGATGGGGTACAGCTTCTCCTCCGGAGGATCCCAGGGTTTCATGATGTATTGATCAAGCCCCACCTCGTTGATTGCGCCAATCGCTGCCTCGGTGTCCGCATATGCGGTGAGGAGAGCCTTTTTGGCATTGGGGTAGTAAGCCAGGGACCGGTTGAGCACATCAATCCCAGTGATTTCGGGCATGCGCTGGTCGGCGAGTATGAGGGCCACAGGAGCATCCCGCAGGGCAATATCGTCAAGCGTCTCGATTGCCTGCTGACCCCCGACGGCGCCGAGAATCCGATATTCTTTGGCGTATCGGGATCGGAGGTCGCGTTGGACGGCTCTGAGGACTTCAGGCTCATCGTCAACAGCGAGGATGACTGGCTTTTGCTCGCTCACATCACCAGATAGTCATCTTCGAAGCAGTAGCGCCACGTCTCGCCGGGCTCGATCGATTGGATAAGCGGATGGTGGTGGGTATTCCAATGGGCACTGGCGTGCCGGTTCTTGGAGTTGTCACAGCAGCCAACCATCCCACATCCGAGACAGGCTCGGAGATGCACCCAGGTGTCACCCATCTCGACACACTGTTGACAGACCGTCGAAGAGGGGTCGGCGACGGTTGTCAGTTGTTCGAAGTGTTCACAAATTCCAGTGCCCATTGAACAAACCCCTCCCGAACCCGCTTCTGTGAAGATTATTGGGGCTATGGGCCCAGAAAACCTTCACAGAACGGTTGTTTTCTAGATGGCAGCTAGAGCCTGTTTAACCACTCGGGCCACATAGACCTTGGCCAGGTGGCTTTTGTACTCCTCGGAACCATA
>CAXMPK010000009.1:0-2362 GCA_964195405.1 uncultured Acidimicrobiia bacterium | reverse complement strand
TCTTCTGCGGAACATTTTGCGACCCCGGTCCCGACCCCACACGTACAGGTAGCCCGCCGGGTTATCCATAGCTTCCAACTTGTCCCAGTTCTCCCAGGCGTATGCCAGAGCCTCCGCCGTTGCCTCGCTCCCAAGATCATTTCCCAATGCAGCCGACAAGGCGTCATGAAGTCTTGGTTCGGTCTCTTTGACAAAGACCTCAAACGACTCCCGAGAAATCTGGCCCAACAAAGCATCCATCACCCTATTAAAGAACCAAACCGGCATTTCGTACGTCAAGAAATTGCGTTAACCACACAATCCAGGCCGCCCGTAACCGGCATCATGTGCGGCTCGTAAGCACCCAGAAATTATTGGTCGTTATTGGTCGGCGACCCCCAGGGGTCGTTTCCGGAGGGCCAGTCACTGACTGGTGAATCAGCAGACAAGTCTGCAACAGTCAGGTTCCATAACACATTTAGGGGTAGCGGCGTCAGCTAGCCATTGACGATTTTGGGTGCCGAATGTAACTGGCAGTCAGGGGGTCAGGGGTTCAAATCCCCTCAGCTCCACTCATAAAACCCCTGTTCAGGGATGGTTACTCCGATATCAGGGTTGTGTGTCGCTAGGACCTTGTCACCTCTTGGTCACCTTCTGAATTCGGACAGGCGTTCGATCGCGAGCCGTGGAAACCTGGTTTCTGGGTTGCGTTGCATTAGGCAGATCCGGCGGATCGATGATTGTGACTGACCGCACATAATGCCGGTTATGGGCGGCTGATTTGGGTGACTTCTGCCCTAGCCGGAGGTCGCTTCGGGTCCTTCCCCGAGCTTCTCTGAGTGTTTGTTGGCGTAGGGTCAGAGAGGCGATGGGTGCTTCGAGCGGAAGGAACATGTTGTGAACTCTTGGCCTGATGTTGAGAGCGTGATGGTCGGCCTCGACGATGGTGTGGTTGCTACCGAGGGAGCGAACACCGTGACCGTGAAGCTTTTCGGGGAACAAACCGGAGGGCTTATGGCGATCATCGAAGAACTCCTCGATCCGAGGATCTTGATCCCCGGGCACACCCACCAAAACGATGTGTGGCTGTATGCAATATCGGGCGAGACCGGGGTAAGGGTCGGCGACGAGGTAGTGATTGCCACTCCTGGCAGTTACGTGATGAAACCACGCGACATTCCGCATACGATCTTCAACCCAACCTCAGAGCAGTCCCAAATCCTGCAGGTGCTGACACCGGCTGGCACCGAACATTTCTTCATGGAGATCGGCGAAGCTCTCAGAGCCGACGAACTCACAGACGATCGCCTAATCGAGATCGCCACCCGGCACGGGATCAACTACTTCGACGACTGGAACGAAGAACTGATCCGCACCTACAACCTCACCCTCCTCTAACAGCCTCGGCGACCCGCACATAACGGCACTTATGTGCTTGTGATCGGCCGCACATAATGCCGGTTATGGGCGGTTTAGCCGCCCGATCACCTGGTAAGTGGCTTGCGTGGGATCGAGGCCGCAAGCCTCAAAGAATCCATACGCCGGGTGGTTCGTCTTTTCCTCGATTGCCCGGTCATGGTCTTCGAGGCTTTCCCAAATGGAAACCATGAAGATGACCCCGTCTCCCTGGGTGAGATAACAATCGAGTAGTCCATGGGGCCGCTCTTCGACGACTATGTCGGACCATGCTCCGAAGATGTGATCAGCTGTTGGGTCGGCCACTGATGCATGAGCTATTGACAGGATCAACTTCTAACTCCTCGCCGTGGCGTTGGGTTGGGGCCTCACGCTTTTCATACTCACGAGACGAGAATACTCCCACTAACAGGCACCGAGCTACAACAACGCCCGCCCATAACGGCTGACTTAGGGGCGGCGTGACCGTTGACATCAATACGATGATCGGATGCGTTTCGATCTGAACATCGAGGATGTGTCAGGGTTCCTTGACAAGGCTGTTGTGGCAACGCTGGCAACGTACGGAGCAGATGGGACAGTGAGGCTGTCTCCGGTCTGGTTCGAGTGGCTTAACGACGGCTTCAACGTGGTCATACCGGACGGGGACGTTAAGGCTCGCCATTTGAAACGAGACAGCCGGGCGTCTCTGGTTGTTTACGAGAACGAACCGCCTTATCGAGGAGTGGAGATTCGGACCGAAGCCGTTTCGAGTCGTGAGGGCGCTCATGAGGCGGAGGCACGTCTTGCCCACAAGTACCTGGGGGCTGGGAAGGTCGAATCTTGGCTGGCGAATACGAACTGGGAGCCGCTGCTTGTTCGACTTGAACCCGGAGAACTTCGAGTGTGGGACTTCGCCGACGACGACCTATAAACCCCAAACCAGCCGCACATAAAGCACTCATGTACGCCTGTCCCAAGGCTTCAC
>CAXMPK010000008.1:0-10218 GCA_964195405.1 uncultured Acidimicrobiia bacterium | reverse complement strand
AGCCCAAACTTCGACGTCCCCGATCCAGGCCAGAAGAAGGTAAGCGGCCCGGCCCCGATCGAGTAGCTGGCCCGAGTCGAGGGGAAGTTCGCAGGCTTCGACATAACCCCCCTCGACAAAATATGAGACAGCCTCCGACGGCGAGGGAAGAGTCAAATCGACTGGCAAGACCCGGGAGAGACCAAGGAATGAGTCTTCAAACTCAGACCGATACTTGAGGATGCCGGAAGCCAGCTGGGCCAAGTCCCGTTCCGTGACCCCCAAGGTGCACTCCTCGGCCTGGCCACAGCCAACGCTCATTCCGGTTACAAACCGCCGTCGAGTATCAGTTTCGAATACGTTGACGGATTGATAGGTTCCCTGGAGGAGTGGCGTCTCCACTCCGAGCAACGATTCGGCCAACTCGGCAAGCTGTTTCGGGCTGACATTCTCGCGAAGGCACGATAAAGATCCGAGATCGTCGCACGCCCACAGAATGCCGCGAGCAGCCAGAACTTCAGGGACCCACTCGTAGAAAGAAAAGTCGTCGTCGAGGTAGGCGCCCGAGGCTTTCTCCCAGCGGGGCATCCTTGAGGATGCTTCTTGCAGACTCTCCTGGGCATCTACCGGAACCCCATCGGAGTTGCGTAACTCGTAGTGGAGATGGGGAGTTTTAGATTGCTCGGCATTGCCCGAGTCGCCGAGCCATCCAAGCACCTCACCTTCGACCACTGGGTCATCGACCTCCAAGTCGATCCGAACACCCGCGCCGAAACCATCATCGCTGCCATAGTTGTCGTTGTTGAGGTGGATGTACCAGCTCTGCAGCCCGTCCCGGTGTCGAATCACCAGCCAGCAACAATCGTCTGTTCCAACTTGATTGTGGATCTGAGTCACGAAGCCGTCACGGGTGGCGACCACTGCAGTCAACTTGGGCGCCGCCAGATCAACCCCCTTATGGAGCCGTTCCCCGCCATCACGCTGGTCGCCAAAGACGGAAATGATCCGTCCTCTGACTGCAAGCGGGTAGGTCATTTCGTAGACGAAGGGACTACATGACGGCTCAGTGACAGTGGCGGTTTCTTCGGGGACCGTTGTAGAAGTTGGGCCGTCCTCCGTCGAATCATCCAGCACATCGGTAGTCGTCGGAGTTGGATCAGAGGAAGGGAGCCTCAGATCTTCAAAGGTCACCGGCGGGCACATATCCACGGCGTCGGCTGAGGTTGGTGCTGCGCTCACCACTAACACCACCCCCAGTGCAAAGGCTCCCACTAGAACAATCCCGAATCTGCCCGTCACTGTCGCCACATGTAACCGACGAACCTACTCACACAACGCGGAGAGTGCTCAACGAACACCAAACGCAGAGACAAACTGACCCGCCGCCCCCTGATCCGTTTTGGACTTGGGGATCTTGACGATGACACCCTCGGGGTGGCCACTGAGATGCGCCGTGTGATTGCCACCAGCTTGGAACGTCTAATCCCCCCCCCACCAACCAGAAGCAACGCACGATCCCGAAGCGCCCTCAAATCGTTGAGTAGTCAAAGGTCCCTAGCCACAGCTATTGGTGAGGCGGTGTATGTTCCCAGACGTACGACCACGCGCTGTGGTCACTAGGAGGTTCGAAATGAGAAGACGACTCGCAGTCATCATCGTGACCGTGATGGCCACCATGACTTTGTCTATAGGGGCTTCTGCCGCCCACAACGTAGGTCCGTGCAACGACAGCGGTGAACCGGGCAACTCCGATTATGCCCAGCATCACATCGTTCCGGCGGACCTGGGAGCTGACGCTCACATACCCGGTTCCCACGGCGGTTATTCTGTCTGTCTCGGCACCGGCAGGCTCTCTAACCAGCCGTAGCCAACGACCACCCAAAAACGCAAGCCCGCGCCGCGAACGACCTGATCGTGTTCGTGAACTGACGGCCGTTCTCGCGGGGGTCCTTTCGTGCAGATTTCGCGCTCTCTAGGAAGTGGGGGCGAAAGCATTCGTGGCGGACCTCGTCTTCGGTAGCTAGTGACGACCGCACATAACCGGCGGCGACTTCAGGGGATCGTTGCATCACCTTCGACGAGAGTTGGAGTGTCTCTTCTACTCGTACGATTCGCAGCAGCGAGAGTACAGAAATGCCATATGACGGGACAACATCAGCGACCCCTCACCCCCAAATACCCGCACATACGGCACTCAGGTAAGCCTGTCCGAAGGCATCACGGACCGCACCGGTTATGGGCGGGAGTGAGGTAGCTGCGAGGAGCCGGCGCAGGGCGTTGACGCTCGGAGGTTCATCGCCCAGTTCGGTGGTAGAGCACCGATCCGGCTGCAGCGATTATCGGTCGCCTCCGACAATGCGACCGTCTCGAAGCTCCAACACCCGGTCGGCTATCGCTGTCGGGGCCGGGTCGTGAGTTGCGACCACCGCAGCCACGTTTTCAGATCGAATCACGGTCAGGAAGAGGTCGACAATGGTCCTTCCGGTACGCGAGTCGAGTTGCCCGGTCGGTTCATCGGCAAACAGCACCTTCGGTCGGTTTGCTAGCGCACGTGCAATCGCCACGCGCTGTTGCTCACCACCCGAGAGCTCATGGGGGCGGTGATCAACTCGCCCTGAGAGTCCTACGAGGTCGAGTAGTTCACGGGACCGCTGCTCGCGTTCAGCAATATCTGTTCGGGTGAGCCTCAGCGCTACTTGAACGTTCTCCAGCGCTGTAAGGATGGGAATCAGCCCAAAGGCCTGGAAAATATAGCCCACCTTGTCACGGCGGATTTCGACCAGCTCCTCATCGTTCATCCCCGTGATCTCGGCTCCGTCGATCATGACACGACCCTGGTCGGGCCGATCCAAACCGCCGAGCATGTTGAGAAGAGTGGTCTTGCCGCTACCCGACCGTCCCTGCACCGCGATCATCACCCCAGGGTCGACTGAGAGGTTCACGTCGCTGAGAGCCATTATCCGGTGCGAGCCCATCTCGTAGTGATGACTCAGACCCACCGCCTCCACCATCGATCTCGAAGCGAGCGCCTCAGCCTCCGCACCCCAAACATTCCACGTGGTCACGGTGAGCCCCCCTCGACCGAGTCACCGTTGGAACCGCTCGGCCAAACGTTGATGTGATCGTCGTCGAGCGTCAGACGGACACGTTGTTCGAGGTCGAGGGCCTCGACGTAGTCGGTAGGCAACTGGAGTCGTCCGGCACGATCTAGAACGGCGAACTCCTCAGACACGATGGTGTGGTCTCCCTGATCGTCGATCTCGGTTCGCCGCAGGACCTCGCTGCTGGTCCGGCCATCCCTGATGGCCACGGTTCGATTGACGTGCTCCGCGACTTGGGGGTCGTGAGTCACCACGACAACAGTGACACCCTCTTGCTCGTTGACAGCGCGCAACACGTGGAAGATTTCTGAGGATGTCGCGGTGTCGAGCTCTCCTGTCGGCTCGTCAGCGAAGAGAATACGCGGGCGATTGGCCAAGGCGGTAGCGATGGCGACCCTTTGCTGCTCGCCGCCGGATAGTTGTTCTGGTCTGTGATCGAGACGGTCGGACAACCCCACCAGCTCCAGCAATTCGGCCGACCGCCGGTGCCTGTCGTCGGCCGTTATCACACCGAGGAGCATTGGCGTTTCGACGTTCTCTCGAGCGGTGAGGTAAGGGAGCAGGTTACGAGCGGTCTGCTGCCAGACGAACCCGATGGCGGATCGTCGATAGGTAGTCCGGTACTTGTTCGATAGCCGAAGGAGGTCGTACCCGGCGACAGTCACCCGGCCTGCAGACGGTGTGTCGAGACCTCCCAAAATATTGAGCAGGGTCGACTTGCCCGACCCGGAGGCGCCAACGATTGCGACGAACTCACCCGCGGCGACGACCAAATCGAGACCTTGGAGAGCAACCACTTCGAGGTCGGCGACCTTGTAGATCTTGACCAGGTTGTCACAGATGATCAGTGAGTTTTCCCCGAAGGGTCGTTCTTCAGCCCCGGACCTGTAGGCAGTGGCGGATTTACTGTCGAGTGTCATCTACTCATCTCCAACTTTGACCAGATTCCCAAGATCCTGACGCCGATCGAGGATTGCAAAGATAACCACCGATGCGGAAACCACTCCGATCAGAACGAGACCAGTCGTGGCGATCAGCAAAGGGTCTGTTCGAATAGTCGCCGTTAAGCCAGGTCCGGTGAAGGCTCCAATGTTGATGGTCGGTTCCAGCAATCTGGCAGTAGCAACACCAAGCAGGGTGCCCACAATTGTCGCGATCAGCACTGGCGGCATCTGCTCGATCAGGGTCAAAGCGAGGCCCTGATTCCGATTGAGACCCAATGTTCTCAAATGCCCGAAGTCACGGCGGCGAGCGTCGGCCATCAAGGCCAGTGAAGAGACGGCGGCGACCACCGCGAACCCGGTGCATAGCAAGAAGGTCAGCCTGAAAGAAGCCTCCACAGTGCGAGCGAAGGGCTCGTCATGAATCTCATCGAACAGAATCCGTTGTGAGGTCAGCTTGACCACGGCGTTCTGCGGCCCCAGCGCCTGAGTGAGTTCTTCGGCGGCATCTGCCCTTGCCCTGACGAACACGTCAGTCGGTCGGGCGGCGAGGTTCTCCACCGCCCGAAGATCGTTGAGGGGAGCGATCACCGTCGGTGTGACACCCGTGACACCGGGGAAGGATGAGCGAAGCTCTCGCACAACGAACATTGGTCTCACTGTGTCAAGGCTCAATCCGAAGGTGGTTCCAGGCGTTGGTGACTCTTGTGAACTCCACCGACCGACAATGATCACCGGTATCGGGTGTTCCTCGGATCCAGAATCCTCTGCTGCTTGGCCGAGGAACCATGGGGGAAGTTGTGGGTTCACCGGAGTGTTTGCAGTCACCGCGACATAGGCAGGTCCATCGATTGCGATCAAGTCGGCGATTCGGGGAGAATCCGGTGGTGCGTTGACCACGGTGGCCCTGGCGTACTTCACTGCCTCCGCGGTCTGTTGAACGGTTGCTACGTCGAGGTCGAGAGATGGAAGCGCTAGACCGGGCGTTCTGGTCGTAACACGGTGCGCCGCACCGACGGTTTGCCAAGTCGACGCAACTTGCCCATCGGTGATCGATGTCTGCACCACAGAAGCGAAGACGGCCATCGTCGCTGCCAAAAGGATCACTGTCACTGGCAGACGGGCGGTCGGAGCGAGTTGAAGGATTCTCTTGAATCCCACGAAGGTCA
Source organism: uncultured Acidimicrobiia bacterium (assembly GCA_964195405.1). Lineage (GTDB taxonomy): Bacteria > Actinomycetota > Acidimicrobiia > Spongiisociales > ZC4RG35 > CAXMPK01. The sequence continues at coordinate 5,028 of CAXMPK010000008.1, read as the reverse complement.
CGATGCCCTTGAGCCTGGCTCCGACCCATGCGACGGGCCAGACCAGCAGTGGATATATACGAAGAGTGAGAATCGCTACGGCAATTGCAAGGAGAGCCGGGCCGGCCGCAATGAGAAGATCGAATGAGCCGCCTTCATCATCGAACCCCCTGCGACGCAGGACGAAGATGGCGAAGATTGCCATAGTCACGACCAACAATTCGACCACGACATGTCGTGGCGAAGTCTTCCTCAAAGGGTCGACCTCCCGTTGCAAGGAGCCCAGGCTCTTGAAGACGTAAGAGGCTCCGGCGCCGACCATCAATGTTGTCGCTGCTGCTACGAGAGCGACGGATGCTTGAAGTGGCAGGCCGGATTCACTGGGGACGATGACTATCGCCGCCAGATATGCGACTGCCACCGCGGGCGTTGACAGCACAACACCTTGGAGAGCGCGGGTGACTGTCAGCTGTGGCTTCGAGGCCCCCCTGCTTCGCAGCAGCACCGTCGAGCGTCTTTGGCGGTTGGCGGCTAGCGCAGCGAGCAAGAACATGACACTCAACGACACAATGAATAGGCCTGCCAGTGTTACCGAAACCGTTGACACCGTGAGCTGGCGACGTTCGAGATATTCGTCGAGAAGCTCGGTGAGACCGGTGTGCAGGGTGAACTCGCGAGAGCCGATCTGGGCGATCGTCTGGACATTGGATTCGAGACCGCGTAAGTCCGCTGTCAAGTCCTCGACGTTTTTAGGGGTGATTTGGTCGGCGTCCACAAGGTAGCGAAACGAGTACTCCCAGAAGGCGAGTCCGGTGGCCAACCCCATGTCTCGATGAACATCGGGTGACATCAGCGCGGTGGGAAAGAAGTCGGTAAAGTCGGCGTTGGATCTCAGTCTCGGTCGGTGAAGCGAGCTGTCTCCAAACCAGTATTCGCCAGCTACGTCGCTTGGTTCGATGATGCCGGATACCTCAACAATCACTCGGTAGTCGAGACTCGATGCGGGCACCTGTCCGAACAACTGGTCGGTGGTGTCAGGGCTGATGATGATCCGATCGCCAACTCCTACCTCGAGGGCTTCGAGAGTGGGTTGTGACACCGCCACTTCAAAACGTCGGACATTCACGTTCCTGCATTCGATCGCCCCGTCATCGTTGAGGTCTCGGAGCAGAGAGGGATTGGGTGCGGTTGGCTCTTGACCCGGCTCGACCGGTGGGCAGTCGGGGCCCGCCCTCATGGCCACTGGCTCGACCGGTTCGGGCATTCTCCCACTGGTCAGAATCACGTTCTCCTCGATGCCGTCCATATAGCGAAGAGTGAGAAACGCCGGAAACCGTCTGGCATCAGCGCCCGGGAAGGGCGACACAACGAATTGTGGCGTGTCGGCGACGAATATCTCGTCGTAGATCAAAGATTGCACGGAGGACGGAATCTCTTCTTCTCGGAATTCGACCATGGCATCGCGAACCGGACCGTAAGGATCGTCGGCTCTCGCCGAGCCATATCGGGTGAGGATGCCCACGTCGAGATTTCGTGTGGTTGGCGAAGCCGTGGACAGTGATTCGTCGAGCGCATCTGCTGTCACTCGCTCGAACAAGCCGGGGGTGAGTGTGAGGAGTAAACCCGTGAGCAGCACGGCGATGAAGAACGTAACGGCGACTGTCGGGTCACTGCTGAGCTGTTTCATCGTCAGACGGAGCCCAATGGTCGTTGAACCCGGTTGGGGCTCTGTCTCGGTTTGGACGACTGGAGAGGGCATGTCAGTCGTCTCCGATCCGAAGAAGAGAGCCAAGTCCCAGCCGGCGGAGGGCGAGAGCTAGGCCTCCGACGATCAGAATCAGTGTTGCCACGACAATGGCTTCCAGGCGGGCGATCGTCGCTATCGGGATGATCACGAGAGGCATTGGAACCGCGGCGACACCTCCTTGGGTCAGCGAAATCAGCGGCAATATCAGGGCCACCAATACCAGCCCAACGATGGTCCCAAAGACGAGACTGACGGCAACGAGGGCTCCCTGCTCGATCGCGAGCCAGGTACCGAGTTGCCGATTCGACAGCCCGAGGGCGCGCAACAGTGCGAATTCAGTCAGTCTTTCCCTGGCAGACACGGTGGCACTGACCGTGAACCCCACCGCCGCAAAGACCGTTGCGGCGAGGAAGCCAAGCGATAGCGAGGCAATCGTGCCCAGAGCAATTGGGTCGGTCTTGAGTGTCTGGGCGGTTTCGCTTCGGTCCAACACTGTCGGCGACTCGAAGGGGGCGGCAGTCAGCTGATCGCTGAGAGCGGCTTCGATGTTGTTGATGGCGAGCCAGTACTCATTTGGGCGAAAGATCGGGGCAGCGAGCCGATAGTTCATCATCTGGAAAGTGGCGAGGTCGATAATCACTGCCTCCGCTTCGACAGGGTCGACTGTGGGAAACTCGCTCAAGGTGCCAACAACTGCAGCCGTGTCACTGCTGGCAGCTTGGAGGTCAAGATGGAGCTCATCGCCTACCGATGTGGTGGTGGCCTCGAGAACCCCTTCAGTAACCACAATCGGAAAAGTCTCAGGTAGTTCGGTCCCGGCCGGTCTCAGGCTGTAGTGGACCGATACTGGAAACAGTGAGCCGCTGTCACCGCTGACCAGTTTCAAATAGAGGACGTCGGATTCCGAGCCGAGAACCAGGCCGATCGACGGCTGGGCTCGGACCCTCCCATTGGGAAAAGTCGACGTGTCCCAAGTGGAGCGATTGAGGGAGAGCTCGATAGGGATCCACTGTCCTCCCGTGGCCGTCTCGCTAACAAGGATGCTGTGGATTCCGATCTCGGCCTCTCTGGAGATGTCAGGTGGTGTGAGGTTGATGATCTCGATATCGACCAGGCTCAACGGGTAGACGGGCCCCGAAGCTTGTCCATCTGCTCCGAGATCGATCAGGCTGGTTTCGATGGTGACAACACCAGAGTCCACCGGGAGTTTTCCCAGTTCCAAACGATGGAGCAACCCGTCACCATCCTGAAGAATCACTTTGACCCTCGGTGAGAGTTCGTTGAGCTTCACTAGTTCCTCGGGGAGGGGTTCGGGTAGCTCGTTCGTTATCACCTCGACCGAGAGTGCAAGGCGACGGGGCTCTCCCGGCAGTGGAACGACCGCCAGCTTTGGTCGCTGCGAGGCCAAACGGTTCATCAGTTGATCGAAGTCGGTTGTCGTCAGATCCTCCCTGATGTTGATTAGGTCGGCAGCCCGAGTGGCATCGAGCATCACCAACCTTCCCAGCGTGTTGGTGGATCGAGCGAGAAAGGCGGTCTTGCGTACGACAGGCATCGACTCGTCAACCGAATCGAGCTGCTCGTGAGCTGTGCTGAGTTGAAGGTCGCCTATCGAGAAATTGAGCCTGCGGTCCGGGGACAGCCGCACGTCGGCACCTACCTGGAAGTTGGCCCGATCGTCTTGGGATTGACTCCAAGTGGTGGTGTAGGAGGCAGCAAACAACCCAATGGAGACAGCCATGATCAGTAGAAGCGCCGAACGGGCATAGCGCCTCGGCCGTCTCGCGATCTGCCAGGCCGCCAAGACGCCGACGGTCGCCTTACTGCGGGAGGCGGCCCTCTCAGCCATCCGTGACAACAGCGGAATCGTGCGTATCGCGAGTGTTCCGCCGGCGAGCAACCCGAGGGCGGGGGCGGCCACCAGCAACGGGTCAATGCCGACCCTTCCTTGAGCGCGAGATGTCACATCTGCCCCAAACGTTCTCAGCTGCCAAAAGACGAAAGCGGCCAACGCAAGCAAGGCCAAGTCGACACCGGCGCGCTGAAGACCGGATTTCGTCTTTTCCCGGGAGTGCCCGGCCGAAGTGTCGGAGAATGACCGGGCCGCCCGGTATGTAGGGATGGCGAGAGCTGCGATGCACCCGGCCGCGGCGATAAGCGCCACCGCGTACGCAGCTGAGGTCACCGTCGCATCGAGCGTCAGTCCAGCTTGTCCGAGAGGGCCGAACCGATTCAGGGCGCCCAATATCCACACCGCCAACCATGGAGCGACCAAGGCCGCCGGGACTGTGATCAGGATTCCTTCCCCGACGGCAGTGCCCATAAGTTGCGCGCTGGACGCTCCACGAGACCTCAGCAGATTCGTCTCGGTTCGCCGAGTCTCAACCAGCAGTCCGGCGGTGAGAACCAGTGCGTATGCGGCGAGGATGCCGAGTTGTGCCGAGAGCATGAGCACCCCGGCTCGCGTCACCGCCAGGCTCCTGGCGGCGCTGCTGAGTAGCCGTCCGAGCAAGGACTCGATTGTGAAATCCTTCGCAAGGGCGCTGGTCACCCCTCCCCGATCGCCCAATGCTCCGTCGAGTCGATCCTGTAATCCGTTCAGATCGCCACTCAATTCGGAGATTGTTGAAGGTGTCAGGTTTGAGAACGTGGGAAACACTTTCCACTCATACCGAGCCCTAATCGGAGCCAAGTCCTCCAGAAGCGCCTGCTGAGTGGTGACGAATGGCCCGAGTGTGCGGAACAATGCCGACTCCTCGATGCCGTCGTCGATCAACCCACCGGACAGCCAGAACGGATCGTTGACATCGTCGACCGAGTAGATGCCGACAACCACCACGTCTGCGGTGTCCGTCGCGTCGGTGCGATTGGGGATGCTCAATTCGTCTCCGACCGTCAGCCCAAGCCAGTCTGCAGCGCTCTCATGGACGGCAACCTCGGTACCACCCGGGGTGTCACTAGGCCATGACCCGCTTTCGATCGTGGCAAACTTCTCGACTCCTTCCAGATAGCTGAATACGGCAAGCTCGGTGAGTCCTCCGACGCCTGAGGCGGTCAGCTCGAACGACTCCGATTCGATGTGGCGATAGACGGTCAGCCCGGTGACTTCGAACGTCGAGGTGGTTTCGCTGGTGACTATCCGGTCGAAATCGGAAAAGGCGTCGGGTCGTCCTCCAATCGAGATGACCATGTTGGGCTCAGACGGGGGAGCGTTGGCAATCGTTCTCTGCAGACTGCCCAGAGTGACGGCATCGGCGTAGATCGGACCTGCTGCCAACAAGGTCGTTGCCATTACGACGGTG
>CAXMPK010000007.1:0-15893 GCA_964195405.1 uncultured Acidimicrobiia bacterium | reverse complement strand
ATTGGAGCTACGACGCTTCCGAGATGGTCCCCGTGGTTGCACAACCACATCGTCACGATGACGTGGTGCGCGCGGCCGACATCCGAAACACCCCTATCGGCCGGGCGTACATAGGTGCGTGTACCGGTGCCAAATATGAAGATTTGGCGATGGCGGCTGAGGTCTTGGATGGTCGCCGAGTTGCGCCCGGTGTGATTCTGCAGGTTGCCCCAGCTTCGGCTGGGGCTCTCTCCAGGGCCATGGCCGATGGCACGGCGCAAACTTTGGTTGCAGCAGGCGCCCAACTGCTATCGACAGGGTGTGGAGCTTGCCCCGGATTGGGGAGCGGTGTGCTCGGTCCCGGCGAGGTGTGTATCTCCACAACTAGTCGAAACACGCAGGGGCGAATGGGTAGCCTGGAGTCAAAGGTGTATTTGGGCTCGGCGTATACGGTGGCGGCTTCCGCAGTAGCAGGAGAGGTCATCGACCCACTTTCTGTGATAGGGGCATCGGTGTGAAGGTCCTGGAGGGGCGTGTGTGGAGATTTGGTGACGACGTCGACACCGACCTGATAGTTCCCGGGCGATACCTCATGTATGACGTTCCGGAGATCGCGAAACATGTCATGGAGGGAACACGACCGGAGTTTGCCGACCTGGTCAAACAAGGAGATGTAATCGTCGCGGGTGACAATTTTGGGTCTGGTTCGAGTCGTGAGGTGGCGGCCCGCGCTCTCAGAGAGGCCGGAATCATCGCCGTAGTGGCGAAGTCCTTTTCTCGGATCTTCTTTCGAAACTCGATCAATGTCGGTCTGGTTCCGGTGGAGTGTCCTGACGCAGGTGTCATCGAAGAGGGTCAGACCGTCCGGATAGACATCGATCTTGGCGAGATCATGATCGTCGACACGGGAAACCGGTTGGCATCAAGGTCTCTGCCATCTGAGGTGGCGGCGATCATGGAGGCGGGAGGCCTCGTAGATTTCCTGAAGACCAGGATTGCCGGTGTCGGCCCATGAGAAATGGGCCGGGCCACCTCGAGGCTCTGCTGGTGGATTCGTCTCCGGTGGTTGCTCCGGGAACGTTCAACGCGCTTTTCGCACGTCTGATCGAGGCGGAGGGCTTTCCGGCGGTTTACCTCTCCGGGGCGGGAGTCGCCAACTCCCTACTGGGTAAGCCGGACATTGGTCTGGTCTCGATGGAAGAGATGACGATGGTTGCCCGTCTGATTTGTGATGTGGTGACGATACCGGTGATAGCAGATGCGGACACTGGCTACGGAGGCGTCCACAACGTGGCCCGGGTCGTAGCGGCCTACGAGAGGGCGGGTGTGGCGGCGATCCAGCTCGAGGATCAGGTATTCCCCAAGCGTTGCGGGCATTTCGACAGCAAGCAGGTGGTACCGGTGGGCGAGATGTTGGAGCGGCTCGCGTCAGCCGTAGAAACTCGCGACAAAACAGATGGCGACGGTATTCTGATTATTGCCCGAACTGACGCCGCCGGGCCTCTTGGTTTTGAGGAGGCAATTCGCAGAGCCCGCATCTACGGCGAGGCAGGGGCAGATCTGCTCTTCGTAGAAGCTCCCACCAGTCGTGATCAACTCGAAACTGTCGGGAGGGAGCTATCGGAGTGGCCACTCGTCGCCAACATGGTCGAAGGGGGCAAGACCCCTTTGCTCAGTGTTGATGAGTTGGCAGAACTTGGGTTTTCCCTCATCCTCTTTCCCGGGAGCATCACCAGGACAGTCACCGGGGCCGCGCGGTCTCTCTTACGAGAATTGGCTGAGGCTGGGAGCACATTGGACATGATTGACGTCATGGCATCCTTTGATGAGGTCAATGATTTGGTGGGGTTGAGAGATGCAGATCAGTGGGAGCGGAGGATCTCCAAAGACATAACACAGCAGGCAGAAGCCGGCTCTTGACAAGATCTCGGGTGAGGATGTGGCTGATCATTGTGCTGGCGACTTTGACGCTAGGCGCTTGTGCGGAGTCCTCAACCAGCACCACAACACCTTTTCAAGGTCTCAACGGATGCAAAGCCGGCGCCGGCTCGGCCATTGCCTTTTTGCAACGGACTCTCCAAGCGATCGGAGACGCCGACATCGAGGAAGCTCCTCAAAGGGTTCCTTCTTTCGACCACGATGTAGAGACCATGATGTACCGGGCCCGCGAGGTGCATTGCACCGAGGAGGGCTTCAATCGGGCGATTGTTGATCGGTTAGATGAGCTTGTTGGCGAAGGAGCTGCCGCTCAGATGCTCATCGCCACAGTTGAGGGGCGTGGTCTTGGTTCTCTCGACATCGAAAACGGAGGGTTGATCACCCTCTCTGGCGGGTGAGAATCTTCAGGAACTCTGCCGTTCGGCCTTTTTGACCTCGGTCAGCACATAGAAGACAAACTCAGATCTGCCTTCAGGGCTGCGCTCTTTCGGAATCGGATTCTCCTTGAACCAGTCGAGGTATTTGGCATACGCATCGTGGTCTAGAAAGTGAAGCTCGGCTATCCGATCAATTTGCACCGGTGTGGTTGTGGTTTCGGTGCCTGCGCTTGTCGATGTGATAGGTCGTACCACGGTGTTGAGCTCGATATGGTCGATAAAGGGATTGGCCAACAAATCCGGGTAGTGGACATCCCACAACCAGGAGTCGTACTCCTCAACCGAGAGACCTTCGACGATGTTGTATCCGAGGATTGCCTTGAGAGTTGGGCTCATTGAAGATGTTTCTCCTACTCGCTGTGGTTGAACGTCGGCACCAGCCGCTGATATGAAGTTGACTCGGAAAGACCTTCCACACCATCCAAGACATGCGACGCACCTGTCGTGCCTATTTGTGGCTCAGCGTTAAGTCGGAACTTCATCTCCAGCTCGTCTTTTGAAAGTGGATTATCGGGGCCGCCTCTTGTGTGGATCACCCGATGCTCGAATTTGGCTCCGCTGTCGGTCTCTACGCTGAGGATGCCGGGGAGCTGATTGGGAAAATCTTGGGTGGACTGCTCGTCCGCATAGCAGTGGACCATCGCCGAAAGAGCTAGACGGTCAAGATCTCGCACCACGTCATCGCTGAAGTCAGAGCTTGAAACACCAAGTCCTCCGCCACCGTAGAGAGCAGTGGCAACGGTGAAGGGACCGCTGAATCTGGCGCTGTATCCCGATTCGGGCCTGGCCTTGGCGGCGAGTGGCTCAGCGATGGTTCTGAGGACTGGCGCCGGCACTCCGAGCCTTATGGCGGTTATCGAATCCGGATTGACTCCCTGTTGGCGCAGATGGATTGCGGCGTCGATGCCCGCGTGCGTGAAATGGTTGGTTGGGTAAGGCTTTGTGAAAATCCGGAGCAGTTCCCATTTGTCTCCCAGACCACCGACGAGGGAGGGGCCGTCGTAGAAGCCGCCGGTGAAGGCTTCAAAAAATCCGAATCGACCTTCGAGAACCGTTGGAGGCCCGGTCATTCCTGCCGTGGCCAGCTCGGCTGCCGTGATGCCTGAGTGGGCGGCCCATCCGCAGTGCATTCGCTTGACGGTGCCCCCGGTTCGATTCGCTTCGATTAGCCCCGACCCCATTGATGCAGCAATGCCCATGGAGTGAGAGATCGTCGTGGTGTCGGCTCCGTGGAGCAGTGCCGCAGCCACGGCCGCTCCGATGGTGCCGCATATCGATGTTGCGTGCAGTCCTCTCTCAAAGAAGATCGAGTTTCGGAGCTCCGGGTCATACGCCGCCATCCCCAAGCGGCATGTCACCTCGATGCCGATGGCGATAGCGGCCTCGATATCAGCTCCTGGCGAGGCCTTGGCCTCGGCCACTGCCAGGGCGGCAGGTACTACCGATGCCGAGGGATGAAGAACGGAAGGCAGGTGGGTGTCGTCAAAGTCGAGGGCGTGCGCCATGGTGCCATTCACTAGGGCAGCGCTCGCTGTGGGAAACCTCTGAGAGAGACCAAGGACGGAGGCCTCAGGTACGCCGCCTCGGCCAACAACGGTGGATGCAACAACCCCGACAGCGGGCTCGTTCACGGCAGCGATGGATACGCCGAGCGTGTCGATGATGCTCCTCCGAGTGGCGGTACTCACCTCCGGATCGAGTTCCGAGCGAAACTGGCGGGCGGCAAACTCGGCGAGTTGTTGAGTTGGGCTTTCAGTCATCGATCAGAGCGATCGGCCGAATTGGTGAACCCGTCGCTCCCACCAATTTCAGCGGTATGGCAACAAACACGAACTCGCTGACACCAGACGCTGCGAGAGCGGAGAGGTCCATCACCTCGATGATGTGGATGCCGGCTTCCACCAGAAGAATCCGATGGGCGGGGAGGGTCGCGTGCCCAACCGCTGGTTCGATCTTCTCAAATGCGATTGTTTCTGCGCCGGCGATTCTGATCTCGTGATCAGACAGCCATCTGGCGGCCGCTTCTCCCGGTCCAGGTGTCCCGGTGTCGGCTCCAATGAAAGTGGCAGGGTCGGTCCAGTGGCGAGACCATCCAGTCCGAATCAGAACCGCATCGCCGGCCATCACCTCAATGGACTGGCGGCTAGCCGCCTTCTCCAGGTCATCCACCGAGACCTCGTAGCGGCCAACCAGAAAGTTCTTCCCGTGAAGAGCAGCGATATCGAGTATCACACCGCGACATACAATCGGATCGACAGTTTCAATGCCCAGCTCGGAGAAACCCAGATTGGACTGGATCAAGTCAGGTTCGACCCCTCCGTGAAGAAGCCCGTCTTGGGATACATGAGAGAGAGCGTCGATGTGTGTCCCCACATGGCCACCAGTCACGATTATCTCGTTTGCCGCCGACCCACCGTCGGACCGCACCATGTCCCCGTGTCGCCTCATCAAGGCGAGTTGGAACGCGGGATGGTTGGGCGAGACGGGCATCCCACGATGAAGTGGCTGGGCCAGGTCGATGATGTGAGAGAACGAGAAGCGATCCAAAACGGAGCCCACTAAATGGCTCCAATATCCGAAAGCTCTGCCAATTCCTCTGGGCCGATTCCCAAGTCGCCGTATACGGTTTTGTTGTCGGCCCCGATGCCACGACCGCTCCATTTGATAGCTCCCGGAGTGGCGGAGAGACGGAACATGAGGTTTTGCATGCGAATCGGGCCGAGGTCGTCGTCGTCGATGGTTGTGATGGAGTCCAGTGCCTTGTACTGCGGGTCTTCGAATATGTCGGCGATGTCATAGACCGGAGCCACCGCAGCACTCGCCATTTCAAACTGGTCGACAACGTCATCGAGATTGCGATCGCCGATCCACGTTCCCACCATCTCGTCGAGCTGGTCGGCATGCTGTGCCCGACCATGTCCCGTTTCGAACCAGGACTCCGAGATCACCTCCGGATGTCCAACGAGTTTCATGACTCTCTCAGCGACATTGTGGGCGCTGGTCGAGATCGCGACCCAGTGCCTGTCTCGGGTCTGATAGGTGTTGCGTGGAGCGTTGTTTACTGATCGGTTTCCGGTTCTCTCCTGAATAACTCCAAGCTGGTCATACCAGATCGGCTGTGGGCCGAGAATCGAGAGGATCGGCTCGATGATTGCAAGATCGATGATCTGACCGGACCCGTTTCGCGCATCACGGTTATACAGACACATCTGAATCGCATTGGCAAGGGCCAGGGCGGAGATGCCGTCGGCGAGGCCAAAAGGTGGCAGCACTGGTGGTCTGTCAGCCTCACCGGTGATCGCGGCGAATCCGGACATCGCCTCGGCGAGCGTGCCAAAACCCGGTCGTGAAGCGTACGGGCCGAATTGGCCAAAGCCGGTGACCCGTGCGATTACTAACCGCGGGTTGAGTTCCATGAGATCGTTCGGGTCCAAATTCCAGCGTTCCAGCGTTCCCGGTCGGAAATTCTCAATGAGCACATCCGAGGTCTCAAGCAAACGTCGCATGAGATCCTGACCTCGAGCTGTCGACATGTTGCAGGTCACCGTCTGTTTGTTCCGGCCTAGCATCTTCCACCACAAATTGATGCCATCTTTCTGATAGCCGTGATTGCGAACCGGGTCACCGCGTGGGTGTTCGACTTTGATTACATCGGCGCCAAAGTCTCCCAAAAGCGTTGCGGCCATTGGTCCGGCAAATAGGGTTGCGGCATCGATAACACGTACGCTTTTCAGCGGTCCTGACACATGTTCTCCACTATGTTCCACTCAACGGAATAACGTTCCACATACTAGACATGCCATATAACCCCGTAGCCTGCGTGTGATCTCGTCAACGAATCATCGGATGTGGCCATCTCCGTGACGCTCCGCTCCTATCTATACGCTCCCGGGAACCGACCGGAACTGTTTGAAAAGGCTCTGAAGTCTGGTGCTGATGGCGTGATCCTGGATCTAGAAGACGCCGTGGTTTCAGATTCAAAGAAGGCTGCGGCGCAACACGTCGTCGACTACCTGTCGCAAGGGGAGATCTTCTCGACTGAACCCGAAATCTGGGTGCGGGTCAACAATCGACCAGGGCTCCTCGAAGATGAGCTCACTGCGCTCGGCGGGTTGGGACGGCTCACCGGAATCAGTCTCCCCAAGGTCGAAGGTGTTGGTGTGCTCGATCGAGTCAATGAGCTGCTGCCCGAGAACGTAGGCGTCCTGAGCCTCATTGAATCGGCCTCCGGAGTGATGGCGGTCGCTGAGATCGCCACCCACCGCCGGGTTCAAAGGCTTGGGCTCGGTGAAGCTGATCTCATCGCTGATTTGAAGATGAGCCCCTCTGCGGAACGAGTCGAATTGATGCCGATCAGGATCAAGCTCGTGGTGGCTTCGGCCGCAGCCCTAATCGATCAGCCGGTGGGCCCGGCCTTTGTGGATATCGGAGACGAGCAGGGTCTGGAGCGTTCCAGCGATGACCTGCGTCGGCTCGGATTTGGCGGCCGTTCAGCCGTGCATCCCAGTCAGTTGCAGATCATCAACAGAGTTTTCACACCGACAGAATCTGAGATTGAACAAGCCGAGGAACTCATCCGATCGCTGGCGGAAGGGGCCGAGCGCGAGACTGGAGTCTTCGTCGACAGTCAGGGAAAGATGGTTGATGAGGCCGTCGTGCGCAGCGCTCGTCATGTTCTCGACGTTGCCAGCAGACTGCAACAACGGGGAAGGAAAACGAGTGGCTGAAAGACCCCAAGGTCAAACGATTGCAACAGTCGAACGGGCTGCCGATGTTCTCAATGCGTTCATAGAGGCGGACGGTGCCAACGTGGGAGTCACCGAGCTGTCAGAGAGACTGGGATTGTCGAAGGCCGTTGTCCATCGAATCCTCACATCACTTCGAGTCAAGGGGTTCGTCGAATTGGATGAGGACACGCGCAGGTATTCCTTGGGGCCGTCTTCGTTGTCACTAGGTCTGACATATCTGCAGAAGATTGATGTTCGAGACGAAGCAAGAAGCTTTTTGAGAGAACTCTCTGATCAGACCAATGAGACTGCCACGCTGTCCGTGAGACGCGGTGACGTGCGCATGTATGTGGACCAGATCACACCCGCTCGGGAGGTGAAGATGACTGTCCAACTGGGTCACCCATACCCCCTCCACGCCGGAGGATCCTCAAAGGCATTCCTAGCTCATCTCTCGGAAGAGTTCATTGATGATTATCTGAGCAGACCGCTAGAGGCGCTCGGTCCCCTCACCATCACGGACCCTGATGTCATCCGAAAGGATCTCGCTCGTGTCCGCGCCGATGGGTTTGCATCTTCACTCGGCGAGCGTCAAGAAGGAGCTGGTTCGGTGGCGGCCCCCGTATTCGGACACGAAAACGACCCCGTGGCCGTAATCAGTGTTTGCGGTCCGGTTGAGCGGTTCCGCGCTGAGATCGACGACATCGCCCCGATCCTGCTCGAGTCCACGCGAAAGCTGTCGCGACGATTGGGATGGGAAGCCTGACTCGATCAACCGGAATAAGGTCGTGCCAGGTATTTCCCGATGGGAGAGCCAACAACAGACCCGTTGTTGAGCACATGCGCCCCTCTCACAAATGTGTGCTTGACTTTGCCTTGAAGCTGTGTGCCCTCCATCGGGGAATAGCCTTGGGCTGACTCTGATTCTGCAGCTTGCACAGTCCACGCGTCCTCAGGGTCGAGCAGAGCGATGTCAGCGTCAAACCCAGGAGCGATGTCGCCTTTTGTCAAAAGGCCGAAGCGCTTTGCCGGATTCCATGAAACCAACTCGGCTACACGATTTGGTGAAAGCCCGCGTTTGGTTCCTTCGGAATAGACCCCAGCCAGGAGATACTCGGTGCCGCCAAAGCCCGATTTGGCTTGCCACACGTTTTCAGGGTCCGGTCCCAGCTTTGTCTCAGGCTTGCAGCAGGCATGGTCAGATACCACCCAGTCCACATCACCGGCGAGGACGGCATCCCAGAGAGCCTCGACATCTTCTGGCGAACGCAAAGGCGGGTTGACCTTGCCATAGAGACCGCTCGACTTCTCGTGATCCGTCAGCAAGTGCCCGATGGTGACCTCGCGTCGGAAGTCGATGTGGGGATAAGTGGACGCCATGAGCCGGGCTGCCTCGATGGCTGCGGCGGACGAGAGGTGAAGAAGGTTGACATTCGTGAGCCCGGTTGTGTGTGCCAGATAGGCAGCGATCGTGATGGCCAAACCTTCGGAATGAGGAGGACGAGCAGCTGAATAGGCGGCAAGACCTTCGAGTTCACCTTCTTGCTCGACCATCTCGGTATAGGCGGTCATGATCTCAGCCGTTTCGCAATGAAGGCTGAGCGACAGGTATTGGGCTATTTCTGGGTACCTCTCCCTCGCCGCCTGGACCCCACGCATGATGAACTCGAAGTGGGCGTAGTCGTAACGCTCGCCAGGAGGGGTCATCAAGAACGAGGACTGGTCGTTTGACTTGCCGTGCAACCCGTGACCTCCGTAGAACATGAAGACCTTGTACGAAGTCACCCCGAATTGTTCGATGAGAAGTGGGATCTCATCAATGTGGCTGCTCTGCATCGGTGCCAGGTGAAAGCCGTAATCAACAAAGGCTCGACCCTTCGCACTGTCGAGAACCTCGGGGAAGAAGTCTTCGTAGGGCCCTCCTTTGTTGAGGTAATACTGACCGGTGCGGATGTAAGTGATTGCTGTTGTGGTGCCACCCTGAGCGGCGGCCCGACTCTCGGTGACGGCGTCTTCGACAAGCGGGTTGTAGATCCCCCAGTGACAATGGGCATCGACAGACCCGGGGAAGGCCAAGAAACCGCTGCCATCCACAACCTTCTCCGCTGACGCGGTGTCGAGGTTCGGCTCCACGGTGGAAATCACGCCGTTGGAGACGGCAATGTCCATCTTGGTTGGTCCGTTCTGGCCTGGACGGACGATTTCGCTTCCCTTGATGACCAGGTCGTGGTCTGGCATTGATCTTCCTCTCACAGATGAGCGGGGCGATCGTACACCCTGTCCCGGTACGTGGAACGCTGTTTCACCGGATCCACTTCGCACGCCTTGCGAAGAGGGTCGGCGGGAACATCCGCGGCTTGTTCGCACACTCCTAGGGTTGCCAGCATCGAGAACAAGGGAGTGGCCGTGAACATTGACCAAGGTTTTGCCGGCTAGCGCACCGGTTGGCCACGTCGTGGAGTTAGTCGCTGCAATACGTTGTGGCGGCCAGTGAGCGTCGAGACGTTGGTTGCCCTGATGGCGATTGGCCTGATCACCGGGGCTCTGATTGGAACTGTTGGAGTGGGGGGAGTTCTCTTGGTGCCAGCCCTAGTGCTGATCGGTGGGCTCGCAGTTCACGAGGCGACACCGATTGCCACGCTGAGTTTTCTGTTCACGGGTATTGCCGGCACGTTTGCCTACGCCCGGCAACGACGCATCGATTGGTCGATCACAAAATGGTTGCTTTTGGCATCGATACCTGGGGCGGTAGCTGGCGCCGCCGCGAATGTTGCCCTCCCGGCTATCGGAGTCACCATTGCGATCGCGGCGATGCTCACCACGGCTGCAGCTCAGTCGTTTAAAGATCCAACTTCCCCGTCGCATGTCCGGAGGCGCTCGATCGGTGTGGGGCTGCTGATCGTTATCGGGGCCGCAGTCGGTTTTGGATCAACTCTCTCCGGCACTGGTGGGCCGGTGCTGCTGATACCGATCATGTTGTTGGCGGGCTCGACTGTGGGACTCGCCGTCTCCGCAAGTCAGCCGATCCAAATTCCAATCGCGATCTTCGGCGCCGTCAGCTTTTTGGCCTATGGATCTCTGGATTGGAAACTCGCATTGGCCCTCGGCGTCGCCCAGGGACTCGGGGTCACAGTTGGCGCCAGGATCAGCGCTCGTCTGCCTACTGAAATCCTCCGAAGGCTCGTGGCGTGGGCTCTCGTTGCATCTGCAGCCATATTCCTACTGAAAGCGATCACCGGATGACCCTCGACGTTGACGTCGGTCGTATGGCCGACATGCGCGCCACCCTCGACACCTACCCCTCGGTCCAACTCATGGAGAGACCAACTCCCCTCCACAAGCTCGCTCATATGGGAGCGCATCTCGATCTCGACTTCTGGCTGAAACGAGATGATCTGACATCGCTGGCACTTGGAGGGGATAAGCCCAGGAAGTTGGAGTACGAGCTGGCGCGTGCGTTGCAGAATCACGCAGACGTGATTGTCACATCAGGTTCCGCGCAGTCCAACCACGCCCGATTGACCAGTGCCGCCGCGAGGAGCCTCGGGCTCGACGTGGTCTTGGTCCTCAGCAACGACGAACACGCCCAACTCCAAGGCAATCTCCTCACAGTGCATCTAATGGGTGGCGAAGTTGTGATGGTCGATACCGACGATCACTGGGATCTGGAGGAAGAGGTGTCGGCAGTATGCGATCGGCTGCGGGCGGAAGGACGTACCCCTTACGTCGTGCCCATCAGTGGCACGACGCCACACAGCTGTTTGGGATACGTCGACGGCGCTTTGGAGCTAATCGAACAGTTGATCACTCGCGACATATCCCCGGAGGTGATCTACACACCGTTCGGCACCGGCGGAATTTTCACGGCATACCTACTCACAATGCGCTCTTTGGGCATTGAAGCGAAGCTGGTGGGAATCAGCGTCAACAGACCCGTCGACCAATGTGAGCAGCAGCTCGACACATGGTGGCATGCGTTGAGCGATCTCATGGGGGTGAGTCCTGAGCTCAGTCGCGGCAGCTTCAGAATTGACGACGGGTACGTTGGGCGTGAATACGGTTATGCCACCGACGAATGCCTGGAAGCCATCGTTTCAATGGCAACCCAGGAAGGCATCCTCCTCGATCCGGTTTATTCGGGGAAGGTGTTCGCCGGCATTCTCGAGCATGCCGGCGCAGGCCGATTCGAGCGAGATCAGACGGTCGTGATGCTCCACTCGGGCGGCGCGCCTGCCAATTTCGCGTATCACGCCGAGATAGTCGCCCACCTAAAACGGTGAACCGAGTTCACCAACCTCGGATCAACCTTCCGAAGCGGCTCGGGCGACGGCTGCCAGGATCCTTGCGTACCCGGTGCAGCGACAGAGATTGCCCGACAGTCCGATCCGAATTTCCTCGTCCGATGGATTCGAATTGCGTTCGAGCAAGGCGCTCGCCGACATGATCATGCCGGGTGTGCAGAATCCACACTGAACGCCACCTTCCTCGAGAAGAGTTCGTTGTAGGGGGTGCAGTCCGTCGGCCGGCATCATCCCTTCAACGGTTGTCACAGACCTACCTTCGGCCTGCACCGCCAGGTAGGAACACGAGTTCACCGGCTGACCATCGAGCAGCACCATGCAGGCGCCGCACTCGGAGTCGTCGCAGCCTTCCTTGGTGCCGGTGAGCCCGAGCTCGTTGCGGAGAACACCGAGCAAGTTGCGTCCCATGTCTACGTTGACCGGATAGTCAACACCGTTGACTGTGAGCGTTAGTGGTTCGGTCACAACACTGCTCCCACACCGATCGCCCTGTTCACCGGTACCCCGATTTCCTCTCCGGATGCCCGGCGAGCAGCGGCTTTCACGGCTCTTGCGGCCATGACGCCGACGGTGTGCCGGCGATATGTGTCGCTCGCCCTCAGATCGCTGATGGGCAAGGCAGCGTCAGACGCGACGGCAGCGATGGCCGTCGCCGCAGCGTCTGGCTGCTGGTCTGCCATCACCGCGTTGGCGTCATCGACTGCAAGGATGGTGGGAGCGACTGCCGACAGGGCCACCGAGCCGGCTGAAATGGTTCCGTCGCCATTCAAGGTGACACTGGCGGCCGCCCCCACGATCGCGATCTCCATCGCACGTCGGTACTCCAAACGCACGTATGCGCTTCCCGATGGTGTCGGACGTGAGGGGAGGTCAACGGCCACGCAAAGTTCATCGGTGGCAGCGGTGGTCTCGCCGGGCCCGGTCCACAGATCGGACAATTCCACGACTCGCGACCGCTGAGCCGACTGGAGCTTTACCACCGCGCCCAAGACCATCAGGGGCGCTCCAGTGTCCATGGCCGGAGAAGCGTTCATCACGTTGCCACCGATGGTGCCGACGTTTCGAGTGGACGGTGACCCGACAAGGGCGGCAGCGTCGGCCAGGGCTGTGTACTCAGCAACAATCTTCGGGTCGGTCATCAATCGGGCATGAGTGACCCCGGCCCCGAGCCGAAGACCACGATCAGTCGGTTCGATCAAGGCCAGCTCATCGAGCCGATCAACTGCCACCAAAGATGAGGGCAGTGATGCCTTGCCCTGTCGTACGCCAACTACAAGATCGGTCCCACCCGCTATGGGTCGAGCCCCGGCAGCCAGGGCTGTCAGCGCCTCGTCAAGGGTCTGGGCGATGGTGAAGCTCATGCCTGCATCGTCTCCCACACCCGTTCTGCCGTCATCGGAAGCTGGCCAACTGGTCGGCCGATCAATTTGGTGATGGCGTTTGATATCGCAGCCGCGGTCGCCACATTGGGGGCCTCGGCGATCGGTTTTGAACCATGAGGGCCCAGTCCGGGAGTTGGTATCTCAGCGAAATGAATCCTGATCGGGGGAGCGTCCGCAATGGTTTGCAGTTTGTAGTCGAGGAACGCCGGATTCTCTTGCCCCCCATCCTCGGAGTAGATCGTTCCTTCGGTGAGAGCCTGACCGATTCCCATCATCACGCCACCTTCAACCTGACCTGCTGCCCCTGTCGGGTTGATGATCACCCCGGAGTCATGGGCGGCGCTGACCTCGAGGACACGGACCACACCAGTCTCCTGATCTAGGCGAATCTTGACCGCATGACACGAGAACTGGGGCCCGGCCCAACCAGACAAGCCTTGGTCACCAACACAGGCGACCCCCACCGCAGACGGAAAGTCGGCTGGTGAGCCTGAGCCCTTGGCCAACAGCATTTCCCCTCCCGCGGCGACAGCTGCCAGTTTGACGATCGAAATCGACGAGTCGGGCGATCCTGCTACGTGCGCTTGTCCATTCATCAGGACAATGTCCTCAGGGGCAGCCTCCAACTCCTCCGCCGCCAGATTCTTTAGTTGGACGGCAATCTGCTGAGCCGCCTCCACCGTGGCACGCCCGTTGTTGAGAATTGTCTGCGAGCCGGTCGCCCCTTCGTCATAAGGCGCTGCACTGGTGTCCTGATATACCAGTTCGAAGTCTTCCGGCTCCATACCGAGCTCAGCAGCGGCAAGGATGGGAAGTGTCATCACCGAGCCGGTTCCGCATTCCTGGGCGCCCGTTGTGATCACGCCTTTGCCATCGCTGTCGATCTTGATGTAGGCACCGGAGGGGCCGGGGAAACTCGGCCACCATCCAACAGCTACACCGATCGCCTCACTGTCATCGAGCTCCTGGCCGTGGTCGATGCCTGATACCGCCTCTCGGATGCACTCTTGAAGCCCGATCTCGTCATATACCTGTCCAGCCACTCCCGTCTCCCCGGTGTCGACACAGTTCTGTTGCCTGAAGGCGACTGGATCGATATCGAGCACCGCCGCCAACTCATCTGTGTGCGACTCCAGCGCCCAGCAGGCTTGTGGCGCGGTGGGGGCGCGCACTGAGCCCGAAGGTTGATGGTTGGTGTAGATGCTCGAAGCCTCAACGTGAATGTTGGCGATCTTGTAGGGCCCGAGGGCATGCATGGCGGCCATATGTGGGAAGAATGAAGAGTCGGCGCTGTAGGCGCCGTTGTCGATCAGCACCCGCGCACGCCGTGCAGTGAGTGTTCCGTCGTTCTTGAGGCCCGTGGTGATCTCAACAATCATTCCTTCTCGACGGCGGTCCGGAGCGAGGAATTCTTCTTCTCTCGAGAACACCAGTCGGACGGGTCGTCGAGCGGTTCTAGCCAAGGCTGCAACGTGTGCCTCATAGTGAAAACCGCATTTGCCCCCGAAACCCCCACCCATGTGAGGAACGATGATCCTCACTCGATTGGTGGGAAGGTCGAGGGTCTCACAGACACCGTCTCGTGCCTGGAATGGCACCTGAGTGGAACTCCAGATCGTCACCCGGTCGCCTTCCCATTGCGCGAGCACACCCCGTGGTTCGATAGGCGCGGCGTGTGACGCGTCAGCTACATAGCGGCTGGAGATGACATGATCCGCCTCGGCCAAACCTGCAGCGACATCACCTCGGGTCATCGAGGTGAACGACGCAACGTTGCCGTCCCGTTCAACGTCGGCCGCGTCGTAGTCGGCCCAGTCTTCGTGTACGAGCGGTGCCCCATCAGCGATCGCCGCTTCCAGATCCGTGACGGGCGGCAGTGGCTCGTATTCGACGACGACAGCATCGAGAGCCCGCTGTGCTGTCTCGGCGTCGAGCGCCGCAACCGCCGCGACAACTTCACCCTCAAATCGCACTACATCGTTGGCGAACAAGGTTCGATCGGCGATCGACCCGAAGCGATGCTCGGGGACGTCTTCGTGGGTCAGGACCGCAAACACGCCCGGTATCTGGCGAGCTGCTGATACGTCGAGTCGAAGGATCCGCGCGTGGGAGATCCCCGCGTAGAGGAACTTCGCTGTCAACATCCCGGTAAGGGTGATATCTGCCACGTAGCGACCGCTTCCGGTCACTTTGTCAGGACCGTCAGGGCGTATGAAGACCTTGGACTCGGCTAGCAGTGGCATGGCTCCCTCTCGTGGGCCGCGATCGTAGCCAGACACCTCACTGTTTTACTTGTGATCGTCGCCTTGCTGTGGTTCCCCCGGATCAAGCACGTCAACCCTGGGTCACGTCTTTGGCAAACTCCTCGAACACAGCCACGAAATGATCGATCTCCTCGTCGGTGTGCGCCACAGACAAAGTCCACTGCTCGTCGGCTCCAGGTGTCATGTAAACGCCGTTGACCATGTGGTAGAGCCAACCGAGATAGTTGAGTTCGTCGTTGAAGTGCTGGGCGTACGACCGGTAGTCGACCACCCGCTCCTCGGCGAACATGACACATCCTTTCGCTGCAAGACCAACCGCATATGCCCCCAGCCTGTAGCGGTCACATACCTCCTGGCATCCATCGACCATGCGTTGACCGATCTGGTCGAGTCTGTGGTACGCCTGTTCGTTGAGGATTTCAGTCAGCGTTACCTCGGCAGCAGCCATCGTGAGAGGATTCCCATTGAAGGTTCCGAGCTGTGGCACAGTCCCATCCGAGATCTGAGCCATGATCTCATCGGTTCCGAGGGTGGCTCCTATGGGTGTGCCGCCCCCTGTTGCCTTTGCCAAGGCAATCAAGTCTGGGACAACGTTGTATCTCTCCGTTGCGCCCCCCGCTGCAACGGTGGCACCGGTCTTGACCTCGTCGAAAATCAGAACGACATCGTGCCTTCGGGTGATCTCTCGAACCTGGGCCAGATAGCCAGGATTGGGAGAAACCACTCCGATGTTCAACATGATGGGCTCAATGATCATCGTGCCGATCTCCGGATTGGCCACAAGTGCCTCTTCGAGCGCATCCGGATCGTTGAATGGCACGACAGTGGTCAGATCGAGCAGAGCCTTGGGGATGCCAGCCGACTG
>CAXMPK010000006.1:0-10629 GCA_964195405.1 uncultured Acidimicrobiia bacterium | reverse complement strand
TGGGTAGGTCGTCAGAGACTGACGTTGTCCTCGACGATCCCTACGCTTCCGAATTCCATATGAGGTTGGTGGCACAGGACAACGGCATCATGCTCCACGATTTGGGGAGCACCAATGGAACATACGTAAACGGGAGGCGTGTTACCGCACCGACTCAACTCCGACGCGGTGACACCATCCAGGTGGGCAAGACAGTGATGGAAGTCAGATGAAGTTGGTTGCTGAAGGATACCCATAGGCGCAGATTGACTTCTGGCTCAGAGCCTTCAGTGGTTCCTTCAATGAACAGCTTGGCATCTAGAGCCGTCATCAACCACGCAATGGTCTAGCGGACTTGCAGAGGGAGGTCTTTGATCTTTCCGTCAAGGAGTCCCTGCGCAATCTGGCGCAACGCTTCATTGGCGGAGGTGTCTGGGAGGAATATTTGCCCAATCTCCACGCCCCTTTCTTTAACTCTCACATTGCTCTCACATTGCCATCGGTGTCACGGTCAGCGGTGAAAACGGCAGTGATTGCGTCGTGTGCTTCTTGGATGACGCTGGCTGCCCGACGCTCTTCTGATGCCCTGGCCAGGATTCCGAAGCATGACACTGAGCCGTTATGTGCGGTTTTGTGGAACTTTCTGTCACCCGATTGGCGGTGTGAAACGTCTGTAGTGCGGAGGCCGGTATCAGCTGGCCACAAATAAGAAGGAGATCCAGTGTTCCGCAGAACAGTGACTGTTGCCCTGTCGGCAATGGCGTTGATCGTGGTGTTGGCTGTCCCGGCATTTGCCGGACATGACCATTTTGTCGAGACGCCTAATGGGAACTGCCATCAGGTCGCACAGGGCCAGACGTCGATCGACGACGCCAGCCACGGTGGCTACCACCGATTCCACTCCAACGTCCACCTTGGGGCTACTGACGAGTCCAACCGTGACCTCGGTAAGGGCCACTCACCAGTGAACGTCTACAAGGACACCTGTCCGTAGAGGACCGAGTGGTGGGCCGGCCAAGCGGTTCGGCCCACCACAAACCACAAGATCCGAGCGTTCCTTGCGAAACGTCCGGAGATGCCGCCCCTGAGTGCCGTTGTGTGCGTCTGTGACTATGTACGTTCGAATTCGATGGGGAGGTGATGGATGACTGTTACAGGGAAAGCTGAGAGTCTCGCTGTCCGTCTGGTGGGATTGGTTCGCACCGTTGCTCTCGGCGGCCTTGCTGGTGCGATTGCGGGTGTTGTCGTTTTAGGTGTCGGCGGGCGTTTCGTGATGTTTGTGTCCCGACTTCTCCATCCCGAAGCTTTAGGCCGAATAACCGAGTCCGGGGCTCGGATTGGCGAATTCACAGTTGAGGGGACCATTGGACTAATCATCTTTGGAGGGCTCCTCAGCGGGCTTCTCGCTGGGGTGGTCTGGGTGTTGGTCCGGGAGTGGATACCGAAAAAAGCTGCACTGGTCGGATTGGGGGCTGTTGCCATCGGAGGGTCCTTCCTCATCCACGCCGGCAACAGGGACTTCTTCATCCTTCAAGACCCCCGACTTGACCTAGTCCTGCTGGTCGCCCTTCTCTTCTTGTTTGGTGTCGTGTTGTACTGGTTTGATGGACTGCTCGACAACAAGATGCCCGACCAGCCACGAACCTTCGGCATCGTTGTCTACTCGCTGATGATTGCAATGGCGGCACCCCTCATAATCCCGACGTTCGCCAGCATGTTCACCCGAGAGTTCTGTTCCTGTGCGAAGCCGCCGATCTGGACAGGTGTATTCCTCACAGCGACATCGCTTGCGACCATCGTCTGGTGGGTTCAACACTTACGAGGCGCAGACACCCCATCGCGAACCCTGAACACGATCGGCAAGACATCACTGGCACTCACCGCAACAGCCGGAGCCGTCGATCTGACAACAGAGATCACACACATCCTCTAGCGACAGCCGCCCACAATCGGTGCGCCCACGGTCGTCAGTCTGCGTGCTTTCTTAGAGTCATGGGTGTGAGTGTTCTTTCGACCAAAGGCCCGGCGGTGCTCTTGATAGCTGCCTTGGGACTGAGCGCGTGCGCGACACCCACCGAAACGCTCGACTCCAGGGATGTCGAGTCGGCAGTCGAGCGGCAGTTGGATGACCACAGCTATTGCGAACGCTTAGGCCGGGTTGAACCCTCGGGGGCGGCTCCTGACAATGTACTGAGAGTCTTTCTGACTGCTCACAGTTGTCCTCTCTTCGTTTCGTGTCCCGGTGGACAACCAGCAGAACCTGGCTTTCGTTTCTCTTGTCATGTCAATGATGAACCGTCTAGCAGGCTCTCCCAGTCTGCCCCGAAGGGCATCGCAGTGCTGGTGGAAGTGATAGGCGAGAACGGCGGGATTCTCATCATCGACGAGTGACTTGACGCCAATAACCAGACCTTCGAGCGGGAACATCGAAGCGGAGCCTTTCCTTGATCCTGGGAAAGTGGCTTCAACTGAGAGTCGAATGTGGTTCGCCCTGCGTTATGAGCGAGTTGTGGGTTCTTCCTGTGTCCGTGACTTGTCGTCGGGCTGAACTATGAGTGGTCGCACCTTTACTGTTCTCCCATGCGCCGCACGATCACGATTCTCCTGGCTTTCGAACTGTTGGTGACAGCCTGTTCGGTACAGAATCCCGACCCTCAGGGGTCCACGACCACTCCGGTTGTGGAACCAACGCTGACATCGAGTACGGAAGCCTCTTTGGCGACGACCACAACCGGAGGGGTCACAACGACCGCTGCGGACACCACCACCATCTACGCCGAGGAGTACGACGTGGTCCTCGAGGGTGGCGACGATGAGGATGACGAGATCGTTGTCCACGGACCGGACGTTTTTGAGCAGAAGGTCGGTGACGAAGTTGCGATCACTGTCCTCAGTTCGGTCGAAGGCGAAATTCACGTCCACGGGTACGACATCCGCTTCGATTTGGCACCATCGGAGGTAACCGTGGTCGCGTTCACCGCTGATGCACTGGGGATTTTTGAGGTCGAGCTTGAAGACACTCACGTCCGGCTATTCCTCATCGAGGTTGCCCCGTGACCAAGCGGTCTGTCTTCACAGCGAGCGCCACGCTTGGACTGACCGTCGCCTTCCCTTCGGTCGCTTCGGCACACGGCATCGGAGGTCGTCTCGACCTTCCAGTTCCGGTCTCGTATTTTGTCGTCACTGCGGCGGTTGTGCTCGTAGTCAGCTTTGTTGTCCTTTCTTTGATGTGGCCGGAACCACGTTTCGAGGACGGACCGCGGCATGAACCGTCCGCTATCTCGTTGCGGCGACGCGGGTTCGCCGCAACGGTCGGTGTTGTCGCACTCTTGCTGGTGATTGCCCAGTTGATCCCACCATTGTTCGGTCTGGAGACCGACCCCGCCAGACCCACCATCGCCCCGGTCATGGTCTGGGTCGTGTTCTGGTTGGTGGTGCCCTTCGCTGGTGCGGTGATCGGAGACTGGTACACCGATTTGAACCCGTGGCGCACTCTCGCAAGGACCCTCCGTATAGGTAAGACAGAGCGCCCTCATGTCACGGCCTCAGCCGGTGTGTGGCCGGCAGCTGCCGGGTTTGTTGCCTTCACTTGGCTGGAGTTGGTCCACCCATCGTCGGGGTCGCCAGTGACACTCGGTGTCGCTGCTCTCGTCTACACCCTGGCTCTGATGACAGCAATGGCCGTTGTCGGCAGGGAGACCGGACTCGCCGCATTTGACGTGTTCACCCCATACAACCGACTCATATCGGCGATTTCACCGGTGGGTCGACGCGAAGACGGAAGATTGATCTGGCGGGGATGGCTTCGAGCTCTCACCGTCATCCCCCAGTGGCCCGGTCTCGCCTTCTTCGTGATAGTCGCCATCGGAACCGTCTCCTATGACGGAGCCTCCGGCACCAAATGGTTTTTCGACACTTTCAGCGTCTTCGGACGGTCGACGTCAGGATCGACGCTGCTCTTGTTGGCATCGGTGGCTGTGGTCGGTCTCGCCTACTACCTGGCGTCATGGATGGCCGCCCGGTTGGTTTCAGGATCCTGGACTGCCGGCCAGGTCGCCGGCCGGTTTGCTCATTCGCTGGTTCCGATCGCCTTCGCCTACGCAGTTGCCCACTATCTGACCCTGATCCTGTTCGAAGGTCAACAGTTGATTGCTGCGATATCCGACCCCTTCGCTCTCGGATGGGATCTGTTCGGAACAGCAGAATCGAAGATCGATTTCTTCATCACCACCGCCGAGCCGATTTGGTACGCACAGGTTGGGGTACTCGTTCTTGGTCACGTCCTAGGCGTGACGCTGGCCCACGATCGGGCTCTAACCGATTTTGGGAGCGATGCAGTGCGGTCCCAGTATGCAATGCTCCTTCTCATGGTGGGTTTAACCACCTCCGGATTATTGATTCTTTCAGGTTGATGTTCACACTTGCACACCTCGGAGGTATCGACGAGATAGGCGTTTTCGTCATACTGGCAGTCCTAGCCATCTGGGCGATACGCCGAGCCGAGAAAAAGGCGCGAGCGCGTGCTCAAGACACGGACAAAGAGGAAAGCCCCAATAGCTAACAGCGTCGACTCAGCAACAAAGCCTCTCTGTAACCGCACATAACGGCTGCGAGCACCCCAACTCCCAGCGTTCAGCAGTCAACCACCACGGCCCCTATCACTGCGACCACGCTTGAGCAAGCAGAACAGGTTGATGACGCGATAGGGCCTGATGGTCTCCGCTCGGTGGAATGGTATGAGGCGACCTACGGCACGAAGTTGGACGGCTAGAAGCGCAATTGTGACGGTTGGCGATTGGCCCAAGAGGAGCCTAAGAGCGGCAAGGTTGTCGTCGTTGACGGATACTTGGTGGTGGACCCACTCGGAACGGCCGTGTCAGATGAGGAGTGGATTGGCTCAGAGGAGCTGGTTGAGTGGTCGGCCATTCAAGAGCAGGTGGAGCAGGCAGAATGCTGAGCGAGACCGATGAGGACGCAATAAACCTCCATAATCCTGATTCTGCTGACACCTGGACTACCCAACACACTCGGATGGCTGAAAGCCGGATTCTGCGGTTCTCCGGACCCAGAAACGCGACACTTTTGAAGGTTGGGTCAACAAAAGGGTCCCCGGCTAGTCGCTGGTCTTCACGCACGATGAGACCGTGGAGAAGCTCTATCTCTCCTCGGGCTGGCCCCCCTCTTGCCAGGCCCTGCAGCCAAAAGATGTAGGTATCCTTGCGCAGATGCTCAAACCCAAGCTCCACTTTTGTGCGTCGAAGGAGTTTGGCTATGTAGTAGCGCTTCCTCACGTCGCCACTGCCAATGTGAGTGTGGGTAGGTATCCGGAGGCATTCCATTGAAATACACATGGGCGACAGCCACACATCAGGGGATGGTGCGTTTGAACAACGAAGACAGCCTCTTCCCCACCAGTTCGGGTGAGTCGGAAGGTCCCGCCGTCCTCATGGTTGCCGACGGCATGGGCGGTCATGTTGCAGGTGAAGTCGCCTCACGTCTAGCTGTCAACGCAGCATCGTCGACAGACGTCGACCCCACAGATCGGGTCGCGGCCGGCAACCGGGCGATCCGCGAGGAGGTTGCGCGTGACCCGGCGTTGGAAGGAATGGGAACCACCCTGACGCTGGTCTCTCTGGCCGCTGATGGGACGGCGACGTTTGGCCATATCGGCGACAGCCGGGCATACCTTCTTCGTGGTGCCGAACTCCGCCAATTGACCGAAGATCACACCGTGGCCGCCGAGCACGTCGCTTCGGGTCAGATCTCAGCCGAAGAGGCCATCAGCCATCCTCAGCGTCACATGCTCACAAGGACCCTCGGTCTCACCAGGTTTGTCAATATTGATGAGTTCGACGTCGAGCTCGAACCTGGGGACCGGCTTCTTCTCTGCTCTGACGGTCTCAACGAAATGGTGAGCGACGCTGAGATTCAGGAGGCACTGGGCGACGGAACGGCCGACGAAGCATCATGGCACTTGGTCGAGATTGCCAATGAAGAGGGCGGGATTGACAACACGACGGTGATCGTCGTCGACGTGTCCACCTGAATCCATGACTCGGAGCGCTGAAGGCGTAACAATCTTCGCGGCATCGATTGTCGCCGGTTTCGGGGTCACCCTGGTCAACTTCGCGCGGGGCGGCGGGGTGGATGCGCAGACTGGTCTCACGGTGCTGGTCTTCCTGATCGCGTTTGGTGGCATCTACCTGGCGGTCCGAACCTGGGCACCAAAAGCAACACCTCTATTGATCTCCCCTGTCGTGGCCATCACTGCCATCGGGTTTTTCGAGGTCTATCGCCTAGACATCGTCCGAGCTGGATTGCAGCGTTGGTGGCTGTTGATTGGAGCCGGATTGGCATCTCTCGTTCTGGCTCTTCTCTCGAAACAAGGAACTTCGGTCTTGAGGAGGTATCGCAACCTGATTCTCCTGATATCGGTGATCCTGCTGCTGCTGCCCAATCTTCCTTCCGATTGGGCCCTTCCGATCAAGGGTCTCGAGGTCAACGGCTCTCGTCTGTGGGTGGTGCTCGATCTCGGTTTCACCCAAATGCAATTCCAGCCGGCTGAACTGGCCAAGCTCGGTCTCGTGATCTTCGTCGCCGCCTATCTGGCCGATCACCAGCGGGCGCTGAGAGAGGCGCATCGTCGCGTTGGTCCTTTCACCTTCCCTGAGCCACGTCAACTGATCCCGTTGCTCTTGGCATGGGGCGGGAGTGTTCTGATTCTGGTCTGGCAACGAGACCTCGGAGCCTCGCTTCTCCTCTTCGCCAGCTTCGTCCTGCTGCTCTACGCAGCTACTGGTGCCAGTGGATACCTAGTGGCCGGAGGCCTTCTGGCGCTGGTTGCCGCGGTCTCCTCCTATCTCGCCTTCGACCACGTTCAGCGCCGAGTCATCGCCTGGCTGGCTCCCTTCGAGCACTACCAGGACGAGGGTTATCAGATCGCCCAAGGGCTGTTCGCCATGGGCTCCGGGAGCCTCTCGGGTGCAGGTCCGGGACTGGGTCGCCCCGATCTCATCCCCAATGCGTCGACCGACTTCATCTTTGCCGCAGTGGGTGAAGAACTTGGATTCGCAGGGTCCGTGGCTGTACTGGCCTTGTTCGCTCTCGTAGTCGCAGTCGGGCTCGGAATAGCGTTCCGGAGCAGGGACACCTTTCGAAAACTCCTCGCCGCCGGACTCACATTCACCTTCGCGGTTCAGGTGTTCTTGATCATTGGCGGGATCCTCCGTTTGGTGCCCCTCACCGGGATCACCTTGCCGTTCATGTCGTATGGGGGGTCGGCTCTAGTCGGCAACCTGATCCTGGTTGCCCTGCTGATCCGGATCAGTCACGAGGAGGCGGCGTGAACGGGCCGATCCGACGTCTCGCCATAGGTGTGTTGGGTGCCATGGCCGCCCTGCTGGTGGCGGTCAGTTGGTTCCAAGTAATCAGGGCCGATGATCTGAAGACAGATCCACGCAACCCACGCCCCGCTTTGAGCGAACGAGGCAAGGAGCGGGGCCTCATCGTCACCATCGATGGCACCGTGGTCGCACGATCGGTGCAGCAGGATGGAGCACGGGACTTCATGCGTGAGTACCCATTGGGCGCCGACTTCGCACACGTGGTCGGCTACTCATCCTTCCTGGTAGGCGACTCAGCCCTGGAGGCGGCTTACTCCTCCGAGTTGCGATCTCGACGAGACCTGACGATCAGCGATCTGGTGTCGGCAATCCTCGGCCGCGATCTTCGACCCAAGAACCTCGAGATAACGATCGACAGCCGGCTCCAGAGCACTGCTCTTGCAGCATTGGGTGACAACAGAGGAGCGATCATTGCGATCGACCCTCGAACCGGAGCGGTGTTGGCTGCGGTTTCAAACCCTTCTTTTGACCCGATGATCCTTCTTGGGGACGACGCAGCAGAACAGTGGGAAACCTTGCTCACCGATCCGACCGGGCCCCTCAAAGACCGCGGCACCCGTGAGTTGTACGCACCGGGTTCATCATTCAAAACCGTCGTCACAGCGACAGGGTTGGACACCGGCCAAGTTGAGCCTGGGACGATTTTCCCCGATCCGGTGGAGTTCGACCTGCCGGGATCGACGGCGACGATCGCCAACTTTGGTGGTCGGCCGTGCAATGACGGAGAGTCTGTCACCCTCCTCCAGGCCTTCGTCGGCAGTTGCAATACGACGTTTGCGGATCTGTCGATCCGACTTGGCGCCATCGACATCGGAATCACTTCTGACGCCATCGGCTTCAACCGCGACATCGGTTATGAGTGGATCGTTCCTGAGGCGGTGTGGGCTACTGAGCTGTTGCTCGACGACGACGCTGCATTGGGGCAGAGCGGAATCGGGGAACGCGACGTGCGGGCCACGCCGTTGCATATGGCGATGGTTGCCGCAGCAGTTGCAAACAACGGGGTTGTAGCACGTCCCTACCTGGTGGAACGGATCTTCGACGCCGATGGACAAACAGTGGAAGAGACCGAATTTTCTGAAATCGGTCTGGCGATGGCGCCGGAAACCGCATCGGTGCTCGCCCAGATGATGGAACGTGTGGTTACCGAAGGGACCGGCCGTCGTGCCGCGGTGCCCGGGGTCAGGGTTGCCGGCAAGACAGGCACCGCCACCGGCAGCGGAGATTTCTCTAATCCATGGTTCATCGGTTTCGCACCCGTCGACAACCCAACGATTGCACTTGCTGTCTTCATCGAAGGCAGCCCCAATTCGGGCGAATCCGCAACGGGGGGAACCACAGCCGCGCCAATAGCGTCTCAACTGATCGAAACCTGGCTGACGAGCCAGTCATGAGTTGGCGCACACCCCTCCCTAACATTCACTAACCAAAATGGACCTCCCCAACGAACTCACCGAGCGATATCACGTCACGGCCCACCTCGCCCGTGGCGGGATGGCAGACGTATACGACGGCAGGGACACACTGCTCAACCGGAGAGTGGCCATCAAGGTGCTGCACTCCCAATATTCCTCAGACGAGGCGTTCGTAAAGAGGTTTCGACGAGAGGCCCAAGCGGCCGCCAATCTCAGCCATCCAAACATCGTCGGCATTTATGACTGGGGGCAAGCCGAGGGCACCTACTTCATCGTCATGGAACTCATCGATGGGCGTTCGCTTCGTGACGTGCTCAAGTCGGAGGGCGCCCTGCTGCCGCGACGAGCCATTGAGATCGCGGCTGAGACGGCCGCTGCCCTCTCGGTAGCTCACCAGGCGGGTCTTGTTCATCGCGATGTGAAGCCCGGCAACATTCTTCTCGCCAAAGACGGCACCGTGAAAGTGACCGACTTCGGTATCGCCCGCGCCTGGGACGACAGCCAAGAGTTGACGCGCACCGGAGCGGTGATCGGCACCGCTACCTACTTCAGCCCGGAACAGGCTCAGGGGGCGGCCGCCGACGCCCGCAGTGACGTCTACTCGCTTGGCGTCGTGTTGTACGAAACGTTGACAGGACGTCCGCCTTTTACTGGTGACAGCCCAATGTCCGTTGCGTTCCAGCATGTATCGGCCGAAGCACCTGTCCCCTCCTCACTCAACCCCGATGTGCCCGAGGCGCTCGACGCCGTAGTGATGAAGGCGCTACGCAAAGACCCAGCCGGCCGTTATCAGTCGGCGGAGGAGATGCGACAGGATCTATTCACCGTTCTCAAGGGCGACCCGGTAGCGGTGGCTCCGATCATTGCCGCAGGTGCGGTGATGGCAGGAGGCGCTGATGCGACCCAGGTGATTTCACAGGTACCGCCCCCGACGGTGCCACCCGACGAGATCTACCGCCAGATTGAAGAAGAGCCCGCTTCGCAGATGCCATTCATAATCACGGCGTTTGGCTTGCTGGTGGCGTTGGCGATCCTCCTGTTCTTCCTGTTCCAATTGGCCGGTGGTGACGATCCCGACGCCGAGACGATCGCCGTTCCCAACGTGACCAACCGTCAGTTCAACGATGCAGAGCAGCTTCTCCAGGCCGCCGGGTTTCTCGTGAAGACCACATTCGAGACCAACGAAACGATTGAAACGGGGGCAGTGATCCGCACCGACCCACCAGCGGGCACCGAAGCCGAATCCGGGTCGACCGTGGAGGTCTTCGTTTCATCGGGGACCGAGGAGTTTGCAGTCCCACCTGTCGTGGGTCAGGACCTCGACGACGCCATCGCCGACATCGAAGCCGCCGGCCTGGTCGTTGGCACGATCGAAGGTCGACCCGACGCCGACTTCGAGATCGACGTCGTTATCGAACAGAACCCCGGAGCCGGTGTTGTGGTGGGAACCGGGACGCCGGTGAGCCTTGTGGTGTCGACCGGACCCGAAGTAATCGTCTTGCCCGACCTCTCTGGCATGAGCGAACGGGACGCCATCGCCGAGTTGGCCGACCTCGGTCTCAAGTTCAGTGTCAACGAGGAGTTTGACAACGCGGTGGGGTCTGGTGACGTGATTCGGACAGAGCCACCTGCCGGAACCGAAGTGCTCTCCGGGGACACGATTCTCTTGGTGATATCCCGGGGTCCTGAGCCAGTGGACGTTCCCGATCTCTTCGAAATGTCGGAAAGCCAAGCCGAGACGGCCCTCAGTCAGGTGGGGCTCGTGCTGAACGTTTCTGCAAGCCGGAATCCGACCGCGGATCAGAATCAAGATGGGCTGGTCGCCGAGCAGA
>CAXMPK010000005.1:0-51597 GCA_964195405.1 uncultured Acidimicrobiia bacterium | reverse complement strand
CTCAGGTGGTATGAGCGCAGGGTCGCGATACCGGGTCGGTGAATGCCCTAACGGCCAATCGAAAACAGGACCCGTTCGACAACTGAGTCCGGGTCCATGCCAATCGCTTCCATCACATCCGTCGGTGCACCAAATGGGAGGAAGTGGTCGGGAACACCAATGTTGGTGAACTCCTTATTGACTCGGGCGGAGGAAAACATCTCCATCACCGCTCCGCCAAAACCGCCGGCCAAGACATTGTCTTCCAAAGTGACCACATGGGGCACTGACGAAGTCCATTCGAGAATGCGTGGGTCGAGCGGCTTCACCCACCTCGCGTTCACCACCCCGGCGCTCACTCCCCCCTCGGTGAGGTCGTTAGCGGCCTTCTCGGCGATCTCCACCATTCTCCCTACTGCGACCAAGACAACGTCGTCGCCATCGCTCAGCTGCTCAGCAACACCGACCTCGAGTGGCTTGACCGGAATGGAGGGGACGGAAACGGCTCCGCCTTTTGGATAACGAATGGCGATTGGGCCATCGTGATCGACCGCCGTCTCGATCATGGCGCACAGCTCAGTGGCGTCTGCTGGTGCGCCGACCACCAAATTGGGGATCATCCTGAGATACGAAAGATCGAACACGCCGTGATGTGAAGGCCCATCGGGTCCGGTCACTCCTGCACGGTCAATAAGGAACGTCACCGGCAGGTTGTGAAGCGCCACATCGGCATTGATTTGATCGAAAGCCCTTTGAAGAAATGCCGAGTAGACGGCCACCACCGGTTTCTTGCCTGCCATCGCCATTCCCGCAGCAAGAGTCACCGCGTGCTGTTCGGCAATACCCGTATCAAAGACCCTGTCGGGGAATTGAGCCCCCATCTGCTTCAGTCCCGCAGTCGAGACCATCGCGGCTGAAATGGCCAGCAGGTCCGGTCGCCGCGCCGCCGCATCGGCCAACGCTCTTCCTGCCACCTCGGTGAGCTTCAACTCCGAGTTCAGGGCCTTGCCAGTGGCGATGTCGAATGACCCGACACCATGGAGTTTGTCCTCTTCATCCTCGATGGCCGGCTGGTAACCGCTGCCCTTCTCGGTGACGACATGGACGACGACTGGCTCATCGAAGGTCTTCGCATGCTCCAACGTCTCTTCGAGCAGTTTGATGTCATGACCGTCGACCACACCGGAATACTTGATATTCAGGGCGTCAAAAACGGTCGCTGGTTCGACGATCTGTTTGACAGCTTCCTTGATCCGCCCGGCGAGCTCATCTGCGATTTCCCCGACCACCGGGATGCCTCGGAGCATCTTGCCTATCGCCTTCTTGGTTTTTTCGTACCGAGGATCGAACCGATAATGCGCTATCTGTGCCAATCCCCCGACTGTTGGCGCATACGACCGTCCGTTGTCGTTGAGAACGATGATCAGCTTCTTGGGGCTGGTCACCGCGATGTGGTTGAGAGCCTCGTAGGCCATACCGCCGGTGAAAGCTCCATCGCCGACGATGGCGATCGTCCATCCGTCGTAACCAGAAAGAGCATGGCCGGCGGCGTAGCTCAACGACGTGGAAGCATGGCTGTTCTCAACAAAGTCGTGAGGCGACTCCTCCTGGCTTGGATAACCAGAAAGACCGCCGGTGTGGCGCAGCTCGTCAAACCGATCGGCCCGCCCCGTGAGAATCTTGTGTACGTATGCCTGGTGACCTACATCCCAGATGAGACGATCCTTGGGGGAATCGAAAACTCGATGTAACGCGAGAGTCAGCTCCACGACTCCGAGATTTGGCGACAGATGCCCACCGGTAATCGACACCTTCTCCAGGATGAAGGTGCGGATCTCCTCAGCAAGGGCATCCAACTCTTCGTAGGTCAGCGGGCTGAGGTCTGAGGGTTGTGAGATCGACTCGATCATCGCCTAAATCCAACGGGCCAACCAACAGGCTAGTGGTCTGTCGCTCGATTGAGACCGCGTAGCTATTTGGGCGACAGGCCACCGATTCCCATCACGGCTGCTTTGCGTCGGCCTGATTCTAAAGATGAGCGCTGGCGCGATCCAACGCGAGATTCTGGAGCGCAACGTGGGCATCGACGTCGGTTGTGTTGGCAACCCGATTCCAGGTCCCATCGCCACTGAGCCTCCAGGCGAGGTTGTCATCAGCCATCACCACATCGAGTATCTCATCGAGGCGGAGCTGAAGATCGGGGTCTTCGATCGGCGTCAGAGCCTCCACCCGACGATCAAGATTCCGCGGCATCATGTCAGCCGATCCAATGAAGTAGGTTCGTTCCGATCCCGTGATCCCAAATCGGTAAATCCGGGAGTGCTCGAGATAACGACCCACCAAGGACCGAACTGTGATGTTTTCTGACAGCCCCTCGACCTCAGGGCGGAGACAGCAGATCCCCCGCACGATCAATTCGACACGAGTCCCAGCCTGCGACGCCCTGTATAGGGACTCGATGATCCCGGCGTCCACCAAAGAGTTCATCTTCAAAGTGATCAGGCCTTCGTCACGTTCTACTTCTTGCTCGATCAACTCCACAATCCGGTTTCTGATTCCGTTCGGCGAGACCGCCAGCTTTTGATAACTGGTGCGACGGCTGTACCCGGTGAGGAAGTTGAAGAGGTCGGTGAGGTCGGCACCGAGGTCCTCTGCCGTGGTGAAGATCCCCACGTCTTCATACGTTCGGGCAGTTTTCTCGTTGTAATTACCGGTGCCCATATGGGCGTAGCGGACGACCCGATTACCCTCGCGCCGCATCACCAGCGCAATCTTGGTGTGAGTCTTCAACCCGACCACTCCGTACATCACGTGAACACCGGCATCTTCAAGACGCTGGGCCCACTCGATGTTTCGCTCCTCGTCGAATCGAGCCTTCAACTCCACCATTGCCACAACTTGCTTGCCCGCTCGGGCCGCCTCGATGAGGGCACTCATGATCGGAGAGTCAGATGTCGTCCGGTACAGCGTGATCTTGATGGCAAGGACATTTGGATCCCAGGCAGCTCGGGATATGAAGGCTTCCACAGTCGACGAAAACGAATCGTATGGATGCTGGACGAGCAAGTCGCCCTGCCTCATCACCTCGAAGAAGTCCACCGGCTCACTTGCCGGGGCAGAGACCCGGGTGGGTATGACGCCGGAAAATGACTCGAATTTCAATTCAGGCCGATCGAGGTCGTAGAGACTCCAGAGGCCCGACAGGTCCAATGGCCCCTCAACCCAATAGACATCGTCTTCGGACGCTCCCATTTCCCTCAGCAGAAGGTCTAGAACATCGGGAGGAATATCAGGGTGAACTTCGAGACGCACAACCCTGCCGAAACGCCGTTGAGTCAACTCCGACTCGATTGCCATCAGCAGGTCTCCTCCCTCATCTTCCTCGATCTCCAGGTCAGCGTTACGAGTAACCCTGAACACGTGATGTCCCAGGATCTCCATCCCTGGGAAGAGGGAGTCGAGGTGGGCAGCGATCACCTGCTCCAGCGGGACGAAACGCTCCCCGTCTGGAAGCAGCACAAACCGGGGAAGAATCGGTGGGATCTTCACCCGGGCGAACCTGGTGATCCCCGACTCGGGATTTCGCACGAAAATGGCCAAGTTCAGGGAAAGGTTTGAGATGTAGGGGAATGGATGGGCCGGGTCGACTGCCAGTGGAGTGACGACTGGAAACACCAGTTCTCGAAACTGTTCGTCGAGAAACTCGCGATCCTCGTCGTTGAGTGTCGGATAGTCACTGAAGACAATGCCCTCGCTGGCGAGCGCTGGCGCTACTTCGGCAAGAAAAGTCTTTGAAACCACCTCATATTGGGCTGTGGCGCGAGTCCTGATAGCAGCAAGCTGCTGGCCCGGCGTCATCCCATCAGGAGTGGCTGTGGTGAATCCATGAGCCATTTGCTCCTTGAGCCCGGCAACCCGAACCTGAAAAAACTCGTCCTGGTTTCCCGCCCAGATAGCGAGAAACTTCGCCTTCTCGAGTAGAGGAAAGTCGGCCCGCCCAGTCAGCGAGATGACACGACTGTTGAAGTCGAGCCAGGAAAGCTCGCGGTTTATGAAATGCTCCGAGTTTGCTGCCGTGTCGTCCCGCCCCGTCATGAGTCAAATCCACTGTGCGCCGCGAGACCCCCAAGAAGGAAGGTCGACAGAGAATCTGTCACTGTGGTTGGCCTCATCGAACCGTCGTCGGCAATGAGAGTCTTCGCCGCAGACATGATGGTGTCCTGGATCAGCCGACCGGCCAGTTGCGGAGGCATTCGATTGAACACACCGTCGGCCACACCACGTATATACAACCCGGCCATCTCGGTGGAGAGTTGAGCGTGTGAGGCGCGAATGCGTTCCTGGGCATCGGGACTCATCCGGCCCGCCTCGCGGTGCAGAATCACGCCAAATACCGGGTCAGACGCAACAAACTCAACGGTCTTGGATGCCAGTTCAGCAAGTCGCCGGTCGACCGGTTGATCAGTGGCCACTGTTTCGATCAGGTTGGAAATGACTAGGGGAAGCTCCTCTTCAACCAGCGAGGCGATCATGTCATCGCGATCCGAGAAATAGTCATAGAGCGTGGTGCGACCAACACCTGCGGCCAACGCAACCTCTCCAAGTGGGATATCTGCGGTGCCGGCTTCCTCGATCAGCTTCTTGGCAGCACCAAGCAGGGCGTCCCTGGTGATGGCCTTGTGCTGGTCGATCGAAGCGGCGCGAATCCGGGGCATTCCCAAATGCTATCCCAGAGTTTTGGAAATGACATCCCGGCGACTGTGGTCAGTACGGCGTATCTTGTTGAGCCCAGGAGGTATTGATGGCAAATGGACAGCAGGATTCGACACAGGTTGAGGTGAGGATTGCCCGGGGACGACCTTTGACCGGGGCGATTCTGGGAATCCTGATCGGTCTCGCCATTGCAGTTCTCCTCCAGCAGCAGGGTGTGTGGCCACTCGACAAGATCACCGTCTTTCTTCTGCCTGCGCTCGTAGGAGTCGTGGGCCTCGTGATCATGACGGTCAAGAGAGCAGCAGCTACAGGGCCCCTCGTAATTGCGCTGATAATCCTGATCCCAATGGCAGCCTGGGGGGCAACCGGTCTCACCACGATCAACGAGGTTGGAGTCCTCAACGGTGGTTGTGACGTGAACGCCACAACGTCGGTGCCCGACTCGACCGTCGTCACCGATACCAGCAAACAGGATCCGTTCCTGATTGATCCTCACGGGAGTTTGGTTTGGGCTGCAACATCACCCTCGGTCTTCGACGACTACCCGTGGGACATGTGGGTCGAGATTGGGGGGGCAAGGGTTCCACTTGACTCCGAAGAATCTCAAGACAACGACGGTGGCAGCCAAATACACGGTGGGAACATCGCCAATGTCGAGGCGTACGCCGCCGAACGAGGCATCGACATTTCCCAACTGCGGGGTGTCTACAAGGTTGGCGGTCAAGCCGCCAACACCTGCGACGGTTACGGATTTGTCAAGCTGATTGCCGATCCGCTCGAGACAATCGTCGCCAAGATCGCCGCCGCCGCCGCCGCCATTCTGACCATCCTCCTCCTCGTCATCGCATTCACTGGCCGACGCCGGCCAGTTGCGGTTCCGGATGGTGGTCCTACCAACGGCGACTCAACTATTGGTGAGGACGCTGCCGGCGCGGCCGCCACCGGAGCGGTCGGGGCAGCCGCAATTCCCGGTGACAATGACGACGACGGTGACGTCGATGTCGACGACTTCAACGTCGACCCCGGAGTCGACGATCTACCGGATAGCGACAACCTGGCCTGATCTCGTTTTGTCAGATATGAGTCACACCGCGAAACTATCGGTGTGACTCACGGGCCAGTCAGCCTTGCACCAGATCTGGCGACGGATTGGAGGGACCGTGCCGCCTGCTCTGGGTATCCCAACACCCTCTTCTTTCCTGCTCCAGAAGCCCCCAAGAACACGTTGGCCCATGCAATCGCGATCTGCTCGGCGTGTCCGGTCACCGACGAATGTCTCGAATACTCACTCGAGACGAACCAGCGGGCCGGGGTCTGGGGTGGCACCAGCGAAGATCAGCGCAGGTCACTTCGACGCAAGTGGTTAGCCGGTCGACGTCGCAGCGCCTGACCAACGAATCTAGAATTGCTGGCCAATGAGCAAACAGGCCGACTATGTCCTCCGCACTGTCGAAGAACGAGGGATTCGCTTTGTCCGACTTTGGTTCACCGACGTCCAAGGGTTCCTGAAATCAGTAGCCATCAGCCCGGCCGAACTGGAAGTTGCTTTCGACGAAGGAATGACTTTCGACGGGTCCTCGATCGACGGCTACGCCCGAGTCCAGGAAGCAGACATGCTGGCGAAGCCAGACCCATCGACGTTTGCAGTGCTCCCCTGGCGGACCGAACAACAGGTTGCTCGGATGTTCTGCGACATCCTCACCCCCGACGGCGAAGCATTCGATGGCGACCCGCGCACGGTTCTCAAAAGGAACCTCGAGATCGCCTCGGAGATGGGCTACACGTTCTACGCGGCGCCTGAGTTGGAGTTCTTTTACTTCGAAGACGCCGGACCCGACCCCCAAGTGCTCGACCGAGGCGGGTATTTTGATCTGACCCCGCTCGATGTCGCTCAGGAATATCGACGTAAGACAATCAATGCCCTCGAGCAACTGGGCATCCCAATCGAGCACTCACACCACGAGGTCGCGCCAAGTCAACACGAGATCATTGCCAGGTCCGCGGATGCACTGACAATGGCTGACAACATCATGACCTCGCGACTCACCGTGAAGGAGGTGGCTCTCCAACACGAGATCTACGCCACTTTCATGCCCAAGCCTCTCGAGAGCTACGACGGATCGGGAATGCATCTCCATCTCTCGCTCTTTGAGGGTGACGTCAATGCATTTCATGAGCCGGGCACCCAAGGCGGCCTCTCCAAGGTCGGGCAGGCGTTCATCGCGGGGCTTCTCAGGCACGCCGCTGAGATGACAGCGGTGACCAACCAATGGGTCAACTCCTACAAACGGCTTGTCACCGGTTTTGATGCCCCCATCTATATCTCATGGGGTCGCAACAACCAGTCGTCGTTGGTACGGGTACCCGCTGTCAAGAAGGGCAAGCCTTCGTCTGTGCGCGTCGAGTACAGAGCTGCCGATTCGGCGTGCAACCCATATCTGGCGTTGTCCGTCCTCCTGGCAGCCGGGCTCACCGGGATTCGCGAAGGCTACGAGTTGCCGCCTGAGGTTGCAGCAGATCTCACACGACTGACTGCGGCAGAGCGAGCCGCCGCCGGCGCCAAGCGTCTGCCCGAAACCCTCTCCGAAGCGCTCGACATTCTTGAAGGTTCAGAACTGGTCGCCGACGCCCTCGGTGAACATGTATTCGACTGGTTCCTACGCAACAAGCGGGATGAGTGGAACCGCTATCAACATCATGTGTCGGCCTTCGAGTTGGACACCTACCTACCGATCCTTTGATCGCGGCGGTCTACCCCGAGACCTGCTCTGAGGGGCTGGACGACGGCCTGACCCTCGCCGGAGCCACCAAGGTGGGGATCGGCGAGTTGACCCCCGAAGAGGACGCGCTGGGCGAAGCCGATGTGTTGGTGGTTGAGCTCGGTCCCCAACCAATGCGTCGTATCCGCGAGATCGACCGAATTGGCGAAACGGTGGGCCTTCCGTTGATCGTGGTGGCATCGGCGGACCAGATGGTGTTGATGGAGAGTGCCAAGGGGATCACCGACTTTCTGATCGAGCCGGTCGACCCCGTCGAAGTCCGACTTCGGCTGATGCGACTGGTGCGGTCCGAATCGGGTGAGGACATCATCCATTTCAAAGACCTCGAACTCAACCCGCTCACCTATCAAGCGCTCCTCAGCAACAACCCTATGGACTTGACGTTCATGGAGTACGAGTTGCTCCGTTTTCTCGCAGAGAACCCGGTCCGCGTTTGGAGCCGCGAACAGCTGCTGTCGCGGGTTTGGGGTTACGACTATTACGGAGGTTCCCGAACTGTCGACGTTCACATCCGACGTCTTCGGGCAAAACTCGGCGAAGAACGATCCTCCTGGATCACAACCGTCCGATCCGTCGGGTACCGCTTCGGCTAAACCGATCCTCAGCGTGTGCAGGGGTGGCCCTCACAGGGCCACCCCTGCACACGCTCAAGGGGGTTGAAAGTGTGGTGTCAGGTCGTAACCCTGGGGTATGGAGCCCACTCGCCCGGCCGACCAGATGCTGCGGCGCCAGCACGGTGTCATCGGCCGCGAGCAAGCCCTAGATACCGGTCTCACATCGAAACAGATCCGAAGCCGGTTGGAGACTCACGAATGGGTGAGTCTCTCGACCGGTGTATACGGCACGGCCTCTTCCGCACCAACTTGGGAACGTCAGTTGATGGCCGCCGTCTTAAGCAGCCTCGTTGCAGGGCGATCTGCCGGGGTGTTACTGGGATTCGAGAGGATGAAGCGCGGTCGCCCGGAGATCCTCGTGCCCTACTCGGGCAACGCACGATCCCACCTGGCAAGGGTCATCCGGGCACGGCACTTTGAGGACCTCGAGACCACCTCTGTCAACGGATTCCTCTCCACCACACCGGCCGAGACAATCTTGACTCTGTCTCTCCGCGAGCACCCTGCGCTCCTCGAGCGTGTGATCGACAACGAACTCACCAAGGGCAGGCTGGCGATACCCGATTTCAACCCGATCCTGGACCGCTTGGCCTTCGCCCGCCAACCCGGTCTCCGATCGCTCCGTCGAATCGTCGGTGAGCGTGCCGAAACCTCCTACCAGCCACCCACCTCGGAGTTGGAGCGGCTCTTGTACGCGGTGCTGGATCATCCGAGCGTCCCGCGATACAGCAGACAGCTACCGATCGAATTCCGATCTGTCACCGCAACCGTCGACGCCTATTTGGAGCCGTGGCGAACGATTGTCGAAGGGGACGGCCGTCGTTGGCACACCCGGGAAGCAGACTTCGTTCGAGACAGGCAACGGGACAACGAGGCTCTTGCCGCGGGATGTGTGGTGGTCCGCTTCACATGGAAGATGCTCAGATACGAGCCGGAGAGTTGCCTAAACACCCTCGTGATGGTCGGCCGTCAACGTCAAATGACCTGAGCGTGTGCAGCGGTGGCCCTCACAGGGCCACCGCTGCACACGCTGGAGTGGCAGAATCAAGGGATGGGCTTTCAGACCAAACAGATTCACGCGGGGGTGGTACCCGACCCGACAACGGGAGCGATCCTCACCCCTATCCACCAGTCGACGGCTTTTGTGCAGGACTCAGTCGATGATTACCTGGGAAAGGGGTACTCCTACTCCCGGGCCGGCAACCCCACCGTCAGAGCGCTCGAGCTGAAGCTTGCGGCGCTGGAGGGCGGCGTTGACGCCACCGCGTACGCGTCCGGTATGGCCGCCACCGTCTCAGTCTTTCTCGCCGTTCTCGAAGCCGGGGATCACATCGTGGTCGCCGACGTCGTCTACGGCGGTACCTATCGGTTTGCCGACCAATTCCTGACCAAACTCGGTGTCGAGGTCGATTTTGTCGACGCCGCCAATGTTGACGCCATCGAGGATTCGATCCGACCTAACACCAAGCTCGTATTCACCGAGACTCCGGCAAACCCCACCCTCAAGGTGACGGACCTTGCCCGGGTGTCGGAGCTCTGTAGGAGCCGTGGCGTGCTCCATGTGACCGACAACACCTTCCTCACCCCTTATTACCAGCGGCCATTCGAACTTGGAGCGGACGTGATCGTCCACTCCACAACTAAATTTCTCGATGGCCACAATGCCACCATTGGCGGCGCAGTTGTGGTCAACGATCAAGGGCTCCAGGAGAAGATCGAGTTCGCTCGCATCTCGGCCGGTCTTGTGATGTCACCAATGGTCGCTTGGCTCACACTTCAGGGAACGAAGACTCTGAGCCTGCGAATGGACGCCCAGTCGGCCAATGCCCTCGAGATTGCGAACTGGCTCCGCGGGCACGACAAAGTCGAATACGTCACCTACCCCGGTCTGGCCGATCATCCACAACACGCGATCTCATCAACGCAGGCCACCGGGTACGGGGCAATAGTCTGCTTCGAAGTCCATGGTGGCGTGGAGGTGGGGAAGAAACTGATGGACGCAGTCGAACTGTGGAGCCTCGCCGAGAATCTGGGGGCAGTCGAGTCGCTGATCACTCACCCGGTGACGATGACCCATGCCGCGATTCCGCGACAGGACCGAATAGCCGCCGGGATCACCGACGGCTTGGTTCGACTTTCGGTGGGCCTGGAGGATGTTGAAGACCTGATCAACGCCCTTGACGCTGGCCTAGACCGCATCTAGGAGTTTGCGACGAGCTCGGTCGCCAGGAGAATCCTCGCAGCAGCAGCCTTGGTTGCAGGATTACTCCTTCTCCTGGCCACGACTGGCCCCAACCCGGAAACACAGGCATCGGGGACGATCCAAAGACTTGGCGGAGTCTGTCTCGAACTGGAGAGATGGCAACTTTTTGGATGGGGTGTGATCGGACAGACTTCCAGCGTTTCCGACGTCCGCAACGGTATCTGGAGCGAACCGGTTGAAACACCCCAATGCGCAGACGTCCCACAGCGTATCTGGCTGATCCGTCCCCCGTTCGACGCTCCTGACGGCGCCTATCGAATCTGTCCGCTTGCCGATACCGAACCCTGTGTGGAGTTCTCCCGCGTCCCGTTCGAGGGAACCCCCGGGCCATAGGTCTCGCCAACCTTGGGCCTAAGCCCGAGCTCTTACCAAGGTGTCGCGGGCGAAGACCTGACCGTTGTCGGTTTTGACCGGCCTCCTAACCACCTGCGCCTCGATCAAAGTGAGACCGTCCAGCCACGATGTCATCTCA
This sequence comes from uncultured Acidimicrobiia bacterium, assembly GCA_964195405.1. Taxonomy (GTDB): domain Bacteria; phylum Actinomycetota; class Acidimicrobiia; order Spongiisociales; family ZC4RG35; genus CAXMPK01. Next base: position 40,776 of record CAXMPK010000005.1, on the reverse strand, counting down.
CGGACATCCCACAAGATATCGGGCACCTGCGGCCCGCCGGTGCCGTCCTCGATGTTCGATTGGTCATGCCCAATCATGAACAGCTCGCCCTCAGGTGTCAGCCAGGAAGATGCCATCGACACCACGGACTGCATCTCATCAGGGGGCAGATGGAGGTAGGAGATCAGGACCAGCTCAAACCTCAGTTCTGTAGTCCACGTGCGCACATCACCGACCACGAAATCGACTTGATCGGAAATCGACTTCCCCAGATCCACGGCGACCTCAGAGAAGTCGACCGCCGTCATCGACCACCCTCTGTCAGCGAGCCAAATCGCATTGCGTCCGTCACCGGCGGCAACGTCGATCCCGGACTTCGGAACCGTCATCCCAAGACGATCGGCCACAAACAGGTTTGGTGTTGCGGACCAGAGACGGTCAGCGGACCGGTAGCGCTCGTCCCATATCGAAGCGTCCAATTCAGCCGAACTCGATTCCCTGTGCCAGAGGCAGGTCGTCGCCCCAGTTGATGGTGGTTGTCTGACGCCGCATGTATGCCTTCCATGCGTCCGACCCCGCCTCACGACCTCCCCCGGTTTCCTTCTCGCCCCCAAATGCCCCACCGATCTCGGCACCCGAAGTGCCGATGTTTACGTTGGCGAGCCCGCAGTCGCTGCCGGTACTCGACAGGAATCGCTCGGCGTTCTTCAGCGAGTCGGTGAAGATGGCCGAGGAAAGGCCTTGGGTGACACCGTTCTGAATCTCGATCGCCTCTTCAAGGTTCTCGAACTCAATCACCCACAGAATGGGCGCGAAAGTCTCGTCCTGGGTGATCGAAGCCTCCTTGGGCACGACGACAATCGTTGGTTCCACGAAGTATCCAGGTCGATCGAGTCGGTTGCCGCCGGTGACAATCCGAGCTCCCTGGGAGCGAGCAATCTCCAAGGCATTCATCATCTGTTCGATGGCGTTTTCGGAGACCAAAGGCCCCATCAGGGTCCCTTCTTCCAACGGATCGCCGATCGACACCTGTTGGTAGGCCTCGGCGAGTCGGCTCACCACTTTGTCGAATACCGCTCGATGAACCAGGAGACGGCGCAGGCTGGTGCAGCGCTGCCCCGCAGTTCCGACGGCTGAGAACAATGCGCCGCGCACTGCGAGATCTAGGTCGGCGTCATCCATGACGATGATCGCATTGTTGCCGCCAAGCTCGAGAATCGTCCGCCCCATCCGTTGGGCCACGGCCGGCCCGACGATCCTTCCCATCGCACAAGAGCCGGTCGCCGAGACGAGGGGAAGCCTGCTGTCTTGGTTCATGGCAGTTCCGATTGTCTTGCCGTCCCCAACGGCCAGGTTGAACACACCTTCGAAGCCACTCCCTGCCATCACCTTTTGGGCAATTTTCGTGACCGCAATCGCTGTCAAAGGCGTTCGCTCTGATGGTTTCCAAACCACTGTGTCACCACAGACCGCGGCAATCGCAGCGTTCCATGACCACACCGCCACCGGGAAGTTGAACGCTGTGATCACCCCGACGGGACCGAGTGGATGCCAGTGCTCGTACATCCGGTGGTTGGGTCGCTCAGAGGCCATCGTGTTGCCGTACAGTTGGCGGGACAGACCGACTGCGAAGTCGCAGATGTCGATCATCTCCTGGACCTCCCCGACCCCCTCCAGATGGATCTTTCCCATCTCGAGAGTCACCAGGGCACCTAAAGCGTCAATGTTCTCGCGCAACGCGTCGCCTAGCTGTCGGATGTAGTCACCCCGTCTCGGTGCCGGCAAAATACGCCAGCGCTCGAAGGCTTCGGTTGCGCTGTCCATCACTTTCTCGTAGTCATCGAGAGAAGCGAGCGTGACCGTACTTATCGACTTACCGGTCGTTGGGTTGACCACATCGACCGAATCGCCCGAGGCATCTAGCCACTCACGGGCGAACACGCCAGAATTGACTTCTGAAAGCCCCAGCTTGTCAAAGATCTCTGTAGGCGTCATCGGGCGGCCACAACCTCAATCTCGACCAGGAAGCCGCCCGGAAGCGCAGCTGCCTGGATGGCCGAGCGAGCAGGGGGCTCATCGCCGAAATAGGTGGCATAGACGTCATTCACAGCTGGATAGTCGCCAATGTCCGCGAGAAACACAGTCGTCTTGACGATGTCGGAATAGCCGAGGCCGAGATCACCGAGAAGTGCACCAATGTTCTTCAACACCTGATGCGTCTGCGCGGCCACATCGTCGGGAGCCCGGTCGCCGGTTGCCGGGTCGAACCCGACCATCCCGGACAGAAAGATCAGACCATTGGTTTCGGTGGCAAACGAGTAGGGACCCATCGCACCTGGTGCGGATGGGGTCGCGGGGACTGATTTGGGCAAAGGCTCGCTCCTGTCTGGGTCCTTTTGGGAAGAGTACCGAAAAAGAAAAGGGACCCGGCAAACCGGGCCCCTTCAGACTCTAGGGTTTACCGGTCTAAGAGAACGAGTTCCCACAACCGCATGTGCGGGTGGTATTCGGATTCTCGATGGCAAAACCGGCGCCCATCAAAGAATCCTTGTAGTCCAGGGTGGAGCCCTGAACCATTTCAGCACTCTGAGGATCGACAACAACTCTCACATCCCCGTGCTCCTCAACAATGTCTGTGTCATCGACCTCGGCGTCGAAGAACATTTCGTAAGAGAAGCCACTACAGCCGCCGGGGCGTACAGCCACCCGAAGAGCCAGACCTGGCTCGTTTTCGGCGGCGATCAGCTCCCGCACCTTGTCGACGGCGGTCTCCGTCAGATTCACCGTCTTCGGGGGCTGATTGGACTTGATAGTCAGCAGTTGAGTCATTGGCTCCTACCTGATGGTCACATTGATTCTAACGCCACAAATGGGTATCACCATTCCCCCTATCGGGATAGTGCAAATTATCATATCTAACGATGGTGACTCGCGAACAGATTCTCAAGACGCTGGAAGGCGTACGGGATCCTGAACTCGGCGGAAACGTCGTCGAGTTGGGGATGATCAGTGACGTCGAAGTCACGAGTGCAACAGTCAGTATCGGTCTTGCCCTCACGATCGCCGAATGCCCCTTGCGGTCTCAAATCGAAGGCGACACCCGACGTCGTGTGGAGGCCATGCCGGGAGTAGATGAGGTGATTTTGCGGACGACGGCGATGACCAGTCGACAACGATCTGAGCTGATGAACGTGGCCCGACAACGGGCCCGGGACAACGCTGAGGCTACGCAGGTGTCACCATCGACCCGTGTTGTGGCGGTTGCCTCGGGAAAGGGCGGTGTCGGCAAGTCGTCGGTCTCGGTGAATCTCGCGGCGGGCCTCGTAACCAGGGGCTTTCGAGTCGGTCTCTTGGACGCTGATATCTGGGGTTTCTCCGTGCCAAACATGCTTGGCATAGAGGGGAGGTTGGAGGCTGACAGCTCGACCAAACTGATCCGACCGATCGAAGTCAACGGAATGAAAGTGATTTCGACTGGTCTGATCATCGAGTCTGAAGAGACCGCACTCATGTGGCGAGGGTTGATGTTGTCCAAGGCGCTCGAGCAGTTTCTGAAACAGGTGGAGTGGGGAGAGCTCGACTACCTGATTATCGACATGCCACCCGGCACGGGCGACGTGCAGATGGCGCTCACTCGCATGCTGCCTCAAGCTGAAATGGTGGTGGTTACCACGCCTCAGCGCGCAGCACAGAAGGTTGCCTTGCGAGTTGCCGACATGGCAAGGAGATCTCATATGCCGATTCTCGGAGTCGTTGAGAACATGACCGGCGACGTTTTCGGCCAAGGAACCGGAGCTGAATTGGCCGACGAGCTGGGGGTACAGCTGCTCGGTGCCATCCCTCTAGACCCGGCCGTAGTGGAAGGCGGGAACAACGGTATGCCCCTGGTGACCGATCAGGACCCAGGACCGGCGGCAACGGCGCTCAACAAATTGGTCGACAGCCTGGTCGTGGCCTTGCCACCGGCAGAACTCGAAACCTGTACCGGTCGCATTGCCAAGCTATTGGCAGACCTGGAGAATGGGGCGGCATAAGCCGCGGGCACCGCTATCCCTTGGGTGGCATCCAAAGGTCAACCGAGAAGGACTTCTTCTCGACACCATCGATGACAAACGTTGTCATCACCTTGTCAGCAATCGTCTGACGCTTCGAGTCGAAGAGGGGTAGGAACCATCCGATCAGACATACCAAGCTGTCGAGGATGTGGACGAATTTGCGCCCGATCCCGGCCCCGCCGCCTATCACATTCCCTTCGGAATTGACCAGGCGAGTACCCATAATCGCCTTGCCCGGTGTCTGACCGCCAACACCGTCAAGGTAGCCGAGCAGGACCCAATAGAGAATCCCGACCACGCCAACCAGGCTGGAGATCGCCGTACTACGAACGAAAATGATCTCAACGACCAGGATCGGGCCGTAGTCGATGAGGAAACCCTGCGCTCTGGTTCCCCATGTCGCCAGATTATGCGGGACGCCGGCCGGTGATTGTTCGGCAGGGACTTCAGGCGTGGACAAAGGGCAACTCCGGTTTACTTGGGTAATCGGACGATAGCCCCTTGGCCAACCACGTTGTCGCTCAAACCAGGAGCAGTGTTATCCACAACCACAACAGGGACTAGTCACTTGCGTGATCAATGGAACAGTCATTGGGTCACCACTCTCCGTGGTCGACAATGACGCCGGAACGTGCAACTAGCACCGAGGGATGGGCTTGGGAGGCTGGAGAGAAGAGGACTCAGGAGGGTCCTCTCTCTGCTTTCCGGATCAGTGACCACCACTCAGCCGCAGATCGACTTCACCAACGGATACGGGTTCACTGCCCTGCCGCCGCCGGGATGATATTCAAAATGGAGGTGGGGTAACCACGAGGGGGCATTGCCGGTGCTTCCGGTATATCCGACGATGTAACCCTCAGCCACGTTTTGACCGACCGAGATGTCGGCATATCCATCGAGGTGTGCGTAGTAGAACTCGTCCCCGTTGTCCGCTCTGAGCCAAAGGGATTTCCCCCCGAGCGAGCTGTTGGAGATGCGTTTGATCCTGCCTCCGACAATCGCAGCCAGAGGCGTGCCACGGGCAGCGATCATGTCCACACCCTCATGAGCCCGGGCACCTGAACGAGGTGCCCCCCAGGTGTCCGAAAACGAAACAGCTCCAGCCACGGGACAGGCGCCATTGCCTGACGGAGGCGGAGGCGGAGGCGGAGGCGGAGACGGTGGTGGACTTGTCGTAGTAGTTGTAGTGCCACCATTGTCGACAGATGTCGTGGTGGGACCGGCCGCCGTTGTTCCGGTAGTGCCAACGACACCCGTCACCGTTGTAGAAGTGGCTTGGCGGGCTGCCTCCTCTGCTCGACGCCGGGCCGCCTCCTCTGCACGACGCCGTCGTTCCTCCTCTTCCTGCCGCTGCTTCTCGACTACTTGGTCGTAGACCGCCTGCGCGGAGCCCAAATCCTGTTGGAGCTGAAATGCCCTCTTCTCCAGTTCGGCGGTGACGATCAGTTGCTCGGCAGAAGCCTCATCCAGTCTCGTTGTCTGTCTATCGAGTTCCCGCCGAAACACTCTGAGCTGGCTGACCACATCGTCGTCGACTCCGGTGACTTCGCGGAGATACTCAAATCCTGCCTGATACTCGTCATCACTGGCATTGAAGAGAACGGCCAACGAGGCAACCGAGGTTGATCCCATGTACAACTCGACTGCCACTTCTTCGAGACGTTGCTCAGCGTCAGTCAGTTGGAGCCTGGCGAACTCGATTGAGGAATTCAGGGTGGCGATCTCGTGGTCCAACTCGAACTGGCGAGCCCACGCTTCCTGGACCTCATCGCCCAACTCCTGAGATTCCGCCACAATCCGGTTGACTTCGGCGCGGGCGCGATCAACGTCCTCATCTGTCACCTGCCCGAAGGCGGGTGGGGCCATCGCAAGGACAAGAAGAGCTACGAGAAACCTGGTTGATCGGGTCATGTTCTACCGGGCAAAGCAAAGGCATTGCCGTCCTCGAAGATTATCCGGCCCTCGTCGCTGAGCAACGTGAGATGGGCGGAAACCGAACGAGCTGCCAGGGGATGCAGCGATCGATCGATATCTGAGTAGACACTCTCAACTATGTCCGCTGCTGTGCGCCGTCCGTCGACAATTGCCTGAAACACCTGCTCGTGGCGCTGACGACGATGTGCCAGGTACCAGTCAATAATTGAGTCGGGCTCAGCCATCTCTTCACCATGACCAGGATGAAGTCGTTCCAAACCGGTGTTTCGCAGCTTCTCCAACGAGCGCAGATACGGACCCATGTCCTCGACCATCACCGAAGACCCACCCATGATGTGGTCTCCCGTGAACAGGGCGTTTCCTGCTCGAAAACAGAGATGATCGTCGGCATGCCCCGGCGTGTGTACCACCGTCACGTCCAAGCTTCCCACTTCCAATTTCGCCCCATCGAGGAGCCTCTCATCAGGTTCAAAGTGGGGTCCGGGAGCATGGCCGATTGCAGGGACTCCAAGATCAGATGCCAGCGGGTTTGCCAGTGGCGCGTGGTCAATGTGGGTATGGGTGACCAAGACAGCCGTCACCGATCGGTCCCCAATTCGATCGACAATCGCCCGACCGTGTTTGGTGTCAACTGGTCCAGGGTCGATGACAACCACTGCTCCGGCACCGTCATCGAGGATCCAAGTGTTTGTGCCCGTGCCTGTGAAGACCCCGGGGTTGTTGGCGAGCACCCGCTCTATCTTCATCCCAGATCGGCAGGCATATGGACCGGAACGATCGATCCGTCTTCGAGACGGCGCGGCTCTATGAGTGTGCGACCGTCTGCTCCCTCTGCTGACGCAAGGGCATCTTCGATCGAGTTGCGGCGTTGCAGCCATCTGAGATGGGCAAGAGTGGGCAGGATCATCCTCCACTCATCAGCCTCGTAGCGTCGCAGGGCTTCGGTCGGCGTGACCCACGCATGGTTCACCAACTCGCGGTCATCAAGGCGGACCTGCGGTGTCATAGCTGTTGCCAATATGTAGAAAAAAGTGTCGAACCGTCTTGGTGCCATTTCAGGCGTTACCCAACGCGACACCAGAACCAGCGAGTCACCGGCAAGGGTTAAGCCCGCACCCATGAGCGAACGAAAGAGCCTCTCGTCTCGTTCCTGAGGAGCGGCAACAACGCCGCTGCGGGTTGCCGCCAGGCCAGTCTCCTCTGCGAGCTCGCGCAGCGCCGCACTACGAAACTCGTGATCATCATGCTCACTGCTGACCACCCTCCTGGCCAGGTCAGAACCGTCGATCGTGTCGACCTTCCCACCCGGAAAGACGACGAGTCCTCCAAAGAATCCCCGGTTGATGCGCTCCACCATCAAGACTTCAAGCCCTTCCTCTCCTGGCCGCAGCACAATGACACTTGCCGAGTATTCAGCGATCACCGGAGCTGCACCCACCGGAGCATCTTATGAACCGGTCAGACGAGACCTGGCACACTTGTGTGGTGACGACTGCCAACCCGTATCGAGATTTGCCCCGCGTCGACGACCTCGCCGCGGAGTATTCGGGCGCCCTACCGGGGCTACTTCTTCTCGACATTGTTCGCAGCGCCGTGGAATCCGCCAGGAAGGCGATTGGCGAGGGCCGCGAGCCAGACGTCCAAGGCGAAGTGACTCGCATGATTCGCCTTCTCAGACGTCGCGCCGGCGTCCCGATCATCAACGCGACTGGCGTGCTCCTGCACACCAACCTCGGCCGAGCGCGATGGTCGAAAGACGCCGTTGCAGCTGCCGCGGAAGCCGCTGCCAACCCGACGAATGTTGAAATGGACGTCGAAACCGGCGAGAGGAGCAGAAGGGGCGAATATGCCTCGCGGCTTCTCAAAGGTCTGACAGGTGCAGAAGACGCACTCATCGTCAACAACAACGCAGCGGCTCTGGTCCTTGCCCTAGCTGCAACATCATCTGGGAGAGCGGTTCCGGTGGCTAGAGGTGAACTCATCGAAATCGGCGGGTCATATCGATTACCGGACGTCATGGCGATCAGTGGATCTCACCTCGTTGAGGTTGGAACGACCAATCGATCACGCATCGGTGACTTCGAAACGGCAGCTCAGATTCACCGCATCGGAGCCGTCCTCAAGATTCACCCGTCGAACTACCGGGTACAGGGATTCACCGAGCAGGCATCAGTAACGGAACTGGCCGAGCTTGCCCACAGAAATCAGGTTCCCCTTGTCTACGACATAGGGTCAGGATTGCTCGACGCCACCACCCCCTGGCTAAACGAAGCTGCTCCCGGGTGGACCAAAGATGAGCCTGCCGCACGCCAGGCGCTCGAAGCCGGTGCCGACCTGGTGAGTTTCAGCGGCGACAAACTCCTCGGCGGGCCTCAAGCAGGGATCATCGTTGGGACCAAGGATGCCGTCGCAGCGTTGCGCAACCACTCTCTCACAAGGGCACTCCGGGTAGATGCCGTCACGCTGGCTGCCCTGACTGCGACCCTGGCCTCCTTTGCTGACCATAATGTCAGCGGAAACCCATTTTGGGCGCAGGCAACCATCGGACCTGAGGCCCTCGAAGCCAGAGCAACCGCAGTGGCTGGAGCACTGGACGCAGTCGTCAAGGGTGGTCAATCCACGATCGGAGCGGGCAGTGTGCCTGGTGTGGGGATTCCGACGTGGCTTGTCATCGTGGAAGGGCAAGACCATCTCTTCGAGTGCCTACTAGCCGACGATCCCCCGATTCTGGCTCGGCGCGAGGACGGGAGTCTGGTGATCGACCTACGCACAGTTGATGCCGACGACGATCAGAAACTGATCGACACCATCACGCAATGCCTTTGATCGGCACTGCCGGTCACGTCGACCACGGCAAGTCCAGTCTCATCGAGCGGCTTACCGGCCGAGATCCCGACCGGTGGGCGGAGGAGAAGCGACGCGGTCTGACCATCGATCTTGGGTTTGCCTGGACCACCTTGCCTGACGGAACAGAGGTCTCTTTCGTCGACGTCCCCGGCCACGAACGCTATCTGAAGAACATGCTGGCCGGTATCGAGGCAATCGACCTTGCGCTTTTTGTCGTCGCTGCCGACGAGGGTTGGATGCCTCAGTCCGAAGAACACCTCGCCGTGCTTGACCTTCTGGGCGTCGAAATCGGAGTTGTTGCTTTGACCAAGACCGACGTGGTCGACACTGACCTGCTCGAACTCGCTCAAATCGAAACCAGCGAGAGATTGGAAGGCACTGGTTTGGAAACGGCGTCGATCATCCCGGTTTCGGCCACTACAGGGGCGGGCATCGACCAACTGATCGACGAATTGGAGAAGCTGCTGAAAAACGTAGACCCCAGAGACGTCGGACGCCCCCGACTCTGGGTCGACCGATCGTTCTCGGCGACAGGGTCGGGCACGGTCGTCACCGGGACACTCGTCGACGGCGCGCTTTCTGCCGAGCAAAGGGTTCTTGTCTATCCAGGGGGAACGTCGACAAGGGTGCGCGCCATCCAGAGTCACGAGACAAGCCTCGAGGAAGTCGAACCCGGGCGAAGAGTCGCCCTAAACCTGGCCGGGGTTGACCGAGAGGAGGTGCAGAGAGGGGAAATGATCGGTATTGCCGGCCAGTGGGAAGCAACCGATCGATTCCTCGCGTCTATCACTTTCGCCAGGTACGTCGAGAAAGCCGACCGTCGCGGGGCTTATCAACTGCACATCGGTAGTGGTGTCCACTCGATGGAATTCATCGGCCTCGAAGACGGGATGGCTGTCATTCGGAGCAGTGACTCATTCGTGACCACATGGGGAGATCGATTCATCGTCAGAGACACCGGGCGCAAGCTTGTGGTAGCCGGTGGAAAAGTGCTCGATCCATCTCCCGGCTCCACCAGGGCCGCGTTGAGATCAGGCATTGACCTCGCCGCTTGCATCAGCGCTGACGACGTCGCTGAGGTCATCTTGGGGTTGCGTGGGTCGGACACGGCAGAGCGACTGTCTGCCCATACCCTCGGAGGAGTTCCCTCATCAGGAAGGGCGATCGGTGAAACTGTTTTCAGCGACGGAGAGCTCAACAGGCTGACCGTCTCAACCCACGAGTTGGTGAGAGCCGAACATGACCAAAACCCACTGCGAGTCGGGTTGCCCCTGGCGACTCTCGCCAACACACTCGGCGTTGACGTATCGGTTGCAGAGGCAATCGTGGATCAGGAGACCGATCTCGAGCGGCGCGGTCCGGACGTAGCCGCAGCGGGACGTGAGGTCGAGTTGGACCCGGCATCGCAGACCGCCTGGATTGCGACGAAAAAGGTGCTCAGCGCAGGGCTCGACGTCCCTTCAGTCGGTGATCTGGCTCTCGACGCCGAGATTCTCCATCTCAAGGTCCGTGACGGCGAGGTGACCAGTGTCAGTGCCGACCTCGTTTTTCTCCCTTTCCAAATCGATCAACTCAAGGTGATCTTGGATGCCATGAAGGATGATTTCACCGTGGCGGACTTTCGCGACGCAACCGAGTTGTCCCGAAAGTACGTGGTCCCGATTCTGGAGTGGGCCGACCAAGAAGGGCTCACCGTTCGCCGGGGGGACACCCGCCGAGTTCGATGAGCTCTCTTCTGGTTTGATTTCGCGATGTGGGTCAGCCGACCAACGAGACGTTTCGTCGCTCGACTTCGGTGAGCCCTCCCCAGATTCCAAAGGGCTCCCTGATGGTGACGGCGTGTGAGGAGCATGGGTCCTGCACTGGACACACTCCACAAATCGCTTTCGCCTTCATCTCACGACGTTCCCGTTCGTCCTTCCTTTCGAATTTCGAAGGAGGGAAAAAGAGAAATGCGTGATTACCACGACACAGCGCACTCAGCTGCCAATCGTCCGAAAAGGACAAACGTTCCTCCCGCTTGTAGCGACAACCGGGACGAACCTAGCCGAAGGGCGCCCATCAAGAGAAATCTGACAAACCTGAGAACCTATGTTTCGCGGGCTGCCTCCAGTGGGTCGACTTGAAGGAAGAGACCATCCACGCCGGTGACGACAATCTGAGAGCCCAGCTGCAACTCTGCCTCGCGATGAGCAGTCGCCCTCCACCGGGCACCGTCGACCTCAACAAGGCCATCAGGATCGAAATCGACCAACGCCGTACCTTGGTGTCCGATCAATGACTCGCGCCCGATGGTCTGAGTGGAAAGCCGGGCCCGCTGCACTGTTGGCATCGCCGCAAGGAAGAAGAAGAGAACAGCCACAACACTGGGCAAAACGAGGTACCACCTGGGATCGATTTGGCCGCCGCCGTCGACGTAGAACATTCCTGCGACCTCAAGAAGAACGGCCCCTCCGACCGTCATTACAAGAACACCACCCTTCTGATACGCGGCCGTGAGAACTCCCCAGCCCGTTATGGCGAGGGCTAGCGCCCACCATCTCATCGGAAGGTTCACTACCCCCCAACCCGCCAAAATCAAGGAGACGGCGGCGACTCCAGCTGCTACGCCTGGGCCTAACGCAAAGTATTCAAAGGTGACCATGCTCAGCCCGACCACGAGGAAGAAGAAGGCAGCCTCGGGGGTGACAGCCAGGCGAAAGAATCGAGTGGCGAAACCTGGCTTCTTGAAGGTGACGGTCTTCAGGGTTACGCCATCGTCAAATTCCTTGATCGTGGAGACAGTCACCGGGCCGGCGGTAGTGACGAAAACACGGCCGTCCAAATCTTGAAGATATTGACGGATGGTCGGCTGTAGCTCGAAACCGGATTCCTCCGCCGTTAGGACCTCGTCGGAATGGGAAGACTGGCCCAACACCTCTGGCTCCAAACGCCCAAATTCCGAACCGGGAGCGATGGCCGCATGCAAGGCAACGTTGGCCATTTCCGCAGCACCGCCATTGGCGACTGCCGGGGCAGGCCCAATCCAGACCGCTACTGGGACGGGTGGTGTTTCTACCAGATCCAAGAGCGAGTAGTACGAGCCTTCGTCGAGCACGGCCTTCGAGTTGATCTGAAGGACAACCAACTCCTGACCCGAAGCCGCGGCGTCTTCGATCGAGTCGGCCATGAAGTCCAGCGCAGAAGCATCCAGCGGGCCGCTGACATCGACAACGTCGATGCCATTGGCGTCGTCTTGAGCGAGGGCAACAACGGGTAAGCCAAGAAAGAGCACCAAAAGACCGATACGTCGCACGGCCGGTGAGGGTAGGAGGGGCTGGGCAATACTCCATTTCAGGACCCAAACACCCTTCTGTGAAGGTTTTTGGGGGTATAGCCCATGAAAATCTTCACAGAACGGTTGGATTTCGCCCCGCACTATCGTCCCGACCAATGTCAACGGTGCTCTTGATCGCCGACGCCTCCTGGGTAGTCAACGAAGTGCGCTCCTCTCTCACCCTTGGAACGTGGGAAATCGAGGAAGTCAGCGACCCCCGTCAGACGAGTCGACTCGCCGCAGAAAACCAGGCGGCTGCCGTGATCGTCGACATGCAGGTCGGGAGCATGGGCGGTATGGCAGTGGTGCGCGACATCCGACAGTCGTTCGATGAGGCCACCAGACCACGAACTGTCCTGCTGCTTGACAGGTCGGCAGACGAGTTCATCGCAAGAAGGGCTGGTGCCGACGCCTGCGTGCTCAAGCCGATAACCGCATCCGAACTGCGTGATGCTCTCGGTCCCGGTACGCGATCGCCCGAACAGCCAGGAACCGCCCGTTTGCCAAAGGCGCCGCCTTCTGCTGCCAAGGAAGAGGAATAGCGAGCTAGGGGCCCATCACATCGGCTAGAGGGCCCCCTCCCTCAAGACGGTTCCCACGATGATCTCGATAATACGCTCGCTTGACTCGGTCGCGAACCATTCGGCTGGGGAGTCGGACTGGATGTCGATACTGACGAACTGAGGGCGACCTACCGTATCGCGTTGCAGCGTGCCGACGGTGGCGACATCGCTGAACTCCTCGCTTTCGCCCGCACGTGACCACACCTCCAGGGGGTCAAGCGAGCGAAGTGGCTTCGACTCGTATCCACCTGACGCGCGATGGAATCCGACCAAACACCGAGGGCCGCCCCTGCGGACGGCCCTAGCCGGCATCTTCTGAGTCGGGACGGCCGGATTCGAACCGACGACCTCAGCGTCCCGAACGCTGCGCGCTACCAAGCTGCGCTACGTCCCGATTTGTGCTTGGGATGGTAGGCGACGCCGAGGAACTCGCCCACTTGACACCTTTAAACGGGAGGCAATTGCGGATAGTCTGATCGGGTCCACTAGATGTTGGAGACCGCTGATGACCGCATATGACGCACGACTAAGCATCGAAGGAGAGACGGAACCCCCGATGAGGGTGGTTCTCGATCTGACAGACGACCGTCTCACAATGACGATCGGCGACGAAGAAGTGGCCGACTGGGCCAGGGAAGGGATGAGAATCTCGGCGTTACCCGACGGCTTCCACATTCGCGCCGAGGGTGAGGCGATCGTTCTCGAGGTTGAAGACGACGCTCATTTCGCTTTGGATCTTGGGCTGAAAAATGCCCACCCCACTCTCCGCCGCAGAATGTCGGCACTGCTCCGCGAGGAGAAGGTCTAACCGACCAACAATTCCGCAATCTGGACGGCATTCAACGCTGCGCCCTTTCGGAGATTGTCACCGACCACCCAAAGATTGATTCCACCTGGTTCACCGAGGGTGTTGCGGACGCGGCCCGTAAGCACCTCGTCGATACCGGCACTGTCTAGAGGCGTAGGAGTGCGGTCCTTCCACAGCTCTAGACCCGGCGCCGATCCGAGGATCGACATTGCCTCGTCAGCGGCCAAGTCCCTCTCGAACCTCATGGTGGCTGCCACCCCATGACCGACCAGAACCGGGACACGCACGCAAGTGGGCTCCACCCGTAAACCCGGAAGGTCAAGAATCTTCCGCGACTCGTTGACCAACTTCATCTCCTCATCGGTATATCCGCCCTCGACGTGGGAACCAGCAAAAGGCAGTGTGTTGTAGGCGATGGGTCTCTCAAAGATTGTGGCGCCAGGGTCCTCCCATCCACCACCCATCAGGGCATCGAGGTCGTTGCCCAGCAGACCCATTTGACCAACCAATTCCGAAACACCTTGCTGACCTGACCCCGATACCGCCTGGAACGAAGTTGCAACCATCGAACGCAAGGAGGCGGCGTTGTGGAGTGGGAACGCCGCCATCATGACTGTCATCGTGGTGCAGTTGGGGTTGGCAATGATCCCCCTGTGGCCGAACGCGGCATCGTTGTTGACGTCTACGACAACGAGAGGAACATCACTGTCCATCCGAAACGCCGACGAGTTGTCGATCACCACGGCACCCCCTGAAACGAATCGAGATGCGTGCTCACGCGAGCGATCCCCGCCTGCTGAGAACAGGGCCAATGTGAGTCCGTCGGGGTCGGCGTTGGCCAGATCCTCCACAACAACATCACCCCAACGTGTCGACACGGTTGTTCCGGCAGAGCGCTGGGAAGCCAACAGTCTCAGATCGGAGAGCGGGAAGTTTCGCTCCTCGAGAATCCTCAACATTGTGCGACCCACCGCACCGGTGGCTCCGACAATGGCGACCCGACTCACCCTGCTTCCCCCTTTTCGAATAGTTCTCGGTGGATTGAACGCAACGTTTCTGGAATTCGTTCGATATGAACACGCACTCTCGCCATTTGCTCTCCGGATTCGCCCCGGCGACCGTCAATACCCTCCACGTTCAGCACATTCAAGATTCTCGGGAGGCTGGCCGATGCCTCCGGGCCGACGATTGTGATCCGACCTTCGTCATTGACCGTTTCGGCTGCAATTCCGACGATTTTCCTATGGGGGGCATCCGGAGTCACCCAAGTGCCGTCCTCCTGAGAGAAAGACGACCGAACGTGGACGGCGACACCCGCATCGCGGGCGTATTCAACCGAGTGCGGTTTGAGAACTGCTGCACCAGCCTCGGCAAGGCCGAGCATGTCCTCAAATCCCAAGAAGGAGAGCTTTCGAGCGGACGGAACCGCACGTGGATCGGCGGTGAATACACCGGACACGTCCGTAAGAATCTCACACGCCTTGGCGTCAAGTGCAGCTGCCAGGGCTACCGCACTTGTGTCCGAGCCTCCCCGACCCAAGGTTGTGATCTCCCTACTGACGGGATCGACGCCCTGAAAGCCGGCAACAACTACCACAAGACCCTTGGCGAGAGAATTCTTGACCCTCTCACCAGTGATCTCAGTAATCCGCGCCTCGCCGTGGGAGGAGTCGGTGAGGATTCCTGCCTGCGACCCGGTGTAGCTGACGGCAGGAACGCCCCGAGCCTGGAGCGCCATGGCAAGAAGCGACATGCTCACCCGCTCCCCTGCGGAGAGCAGCATGTCCATCTCCCGCGGATCGGGTCGATCGGAAATCCGCGCTGCCAGTGAAACCAATTCGTCAGTCGTCTGACCCATCGCCGAGACGACGACAACACAATCGTTGCCCTGGTCACGAAGGCCTCGAACACGGTCGGCCACCGTCTCGATGCGAGACGGATCAGCGACGGAGGTGCCCCCATATTTCTGGACCACAACAGGCATGACTCCCACAGTTTGAATCGTCCGCCCACCCATTACGAACTACCGGACCGAAAGATTGTGACGACGCCCGGCCTAAAGTCGCTGCGCCATGTCCGATAAAAGACAGCGCCAAAAGGAACAACGTGCTGCAAAGCGCGACGCCGAAAAGAAGGCAGAGGCCCGTAGTGAGCTGTGGCGGCGACTCGGGACAGCCGGCATCTTCGGCGTGGTTGTCGTCGGTTTCTTAGCCTTCACCGGGGTCTTTGCCGGCGACAGCACCACACTCCCTGCCGGCTACGAGGGGTTTCGTGAACAAACCACGGCTTGCGAAGCCGACCAACCTCCCCCGGAACAAATCATCAGTTTCGATGGGCCCGTGAAGCAAGCTGACATCACTCCCAACGCCAAGGTCACGGCAACATTGACGACATCGTGTGGTGATGTCGTTATCGAACTCGACCCCGTCGGATACCCAGAAACAGCCAACTCATTTGTGTTTCTCGCCCGTGAGGGTTATTACGACGGCCAAGTTTTTCACAGGGTGGTCTCCGGGTTCGTGGCTCAAGGTGGCGACCCAGAGGCCAACGGAACCGGTGGTCCAGGATATGTGATTGCAGACGAGTTCCCCGATGATGACTTTGTCTATGAGGAGGGGGTAGTTGCCATGGCAAATCGCGGGTCACGGAGCACCGGATCACAATTCTTCATCGTCATCGGCGACGACGGCCAATTCCTCACCAGCAGCTTCAATGTCCTGGGAGCAGTGGTCTCAGGTCAGGAGACTCTCGACAGAATTGCCGCCGTACCCACCGGTGCTGCGGTCGGCTCCTCCGAGCAGAGTCTCCCGTTGGAAACGGTCTACATCGAATCGGTGACGGTCGACGTTTCCGCTCCTTGACGGCTCCAGCCGCCATGATCAGTGACGTGGCCGTTGATCTCCACGCCCATTCAACCGCTTCCGACGGTTCGGCCGACCCCGAAGAGTTGGTTGCACTCGCCCTCGCCAAAGGTCTCGTCGCCCTCGCGCTGACCGACCACGACACTCAAGAAGGCATTCCGGCGGCAACCGAGGCCGCTGCCCGAGGTGGGCTTGAACTGATCCCGGGGACCGAACTCTCTCTCGATTACGACAGTGGCGGCATGCACCTGATTGTGCTCTGGCTGAACCCGGGCACCGGTCCGCTCCAAGACCAACTCGGCGCTCTCCAAGGTGGTCGTAGCGGACGCAACATCGGGATCGTCGACAGGCTCACCGCCCTCGAAATGCCAATGACGATCGAGGAGGTTCTCGACGAAGCCGGAGAGGGAACTGTTGGCCGCCCTCACATCGCGGCCGTCATGGTGGCAAAGGGATATGTACCCGATATCAAAACGGCATTCGACGAATGGCTTGGCAACAACAAACCGGCATACTTGGGGAGACCGAGACTCGACCCTGAGAAAGCCATCCGCCTGGCACGAGAATCGGGGGCCGTGCCGATCCTGGCCCATCCCCACACCCTCGGCATCAACCGTGCTGCCAAGATGGCCGACCTCCTCGACAGTCTTGTCGGTTGGGGACTAGTGGGGCTAGAGGCGATCTACCCCAGCTATCACCGTCACGAGCGGGATGGGTACACAGATCTCGCCCGACGCTTCGGGCTCGTCCCGTCGGGCGGCAGCGACTATCACGGGAGCTACAAGCCTGGACTCGATCTGGGCACCGGCTACGGGGATCTCGTTGTTCCCATCTCGATTCTCGATGAGCTACGGAAGCACTCAGCCGGCGAATGAGCCGACCGCTCCGCATGGGGACCGCTGCCGCGGTCGTCGCCGGGAGCGTTCTCCTTTCCCGTCTTCTCGGCTTGGGGCGTGAGGCACTTCTTGCTGGGTTATTTGGCGTCGGTAGCGAGGCAGACCTCTACAAACAGGCTTTTCTCGTCCCTGACTTCCTCAACTACCTGCTCGCGGGTGCCTACCTGACGATCACGCTGATACCCATCCTGAGCAGGCACATCGAGGCCGGGCACCTCGATAGGGCCAGTCGAGCGTTCACATCGGTATTCCGCTTCGTTGGGATCGCCGTGGTGATTCTCACCGCGTTCATGTGGGTTTTTGCGAACGACCTCGTCTCGTTTGTCTTTCCGGACGTTGTCGAAAATCACGACCGCCTGGTTTCCATGACACGTCTGGTTCTGCCGGCACAGATCTTCCTGGTGGTAGGGGCCCTGCTCATGGCCGTCCAATACACCCACCGCCGGTTCTTACTCCCTGCGCTGGCACCTTTGATCTACAACCTGGGAATCATCATCGGCGGCCTCTTGGGGGCCGCCGCCGGCAACGCGTCACCGGAGTCGTTTCTCTGGGGCGCGGTAATCGGGTCGGCGATCGGAAGCTTCGGCCTCCAGTGGTGGGGGGCCAGCCGGACCACAACATGGCTGATGCGGCCACTCAAGAACGAGTCGAGCGTTGGCGAGTATTTGCTGCTGGCATTGCCGCTGATGATCGGGCAGTCGGTCGCGGTTTTGGACGAACAGTTCGTTCGTTTTTTCGGTCAGGTGGAGGCAGGCACTACCTCCGCTCTCGGCTTCGCCCGTCAGCTCAATATGGTGCCCGTCGGGGTCATCGCACAGGCCGCCGGTGTGGCTGCCTACCCGTTCTTGGCCCGGTTGGCGGCTCGTGGTGAGAACGACGCTCTGGTCGACACCACCGGCCGAGCTGCCCGCAACACCCTATTTGTGGCTGCGGCCGCCACAGCTTCCCTAATCGTCCTGGCCCGACCCTTGGTCGGACTCCTCTATCAAAACGGGCAGTTCACAGCGGAAGACGCCGATCTGGTCGCTCGACTTCTCACCATCTATGCCTTTTCCATACCGGCGTGGGGACTTCATCAGATTCTCTCGCGCCATTTCTACGCCAAACGGAAGATGTGGACCCCGGTGCTCATCGGCACCGCGTTCTCCGTGGTGGCGATCCCGGTCTGGCGGGGCCTGTACACCTCCATGGGTGTAGAAGGGTTCGCCCTCGCATCAACCCTGATCATTTCCGGCTATGCCCTTGCAATGCTGGTGGCATGGGGGTTCGACTCAGGTTGGGTGGCGGTCCGCCGACTGGTGCCATCCCTGTTGCGTGGCCTTGTTGCCGCCACCGTTGCAGCGGCTGTGGCTCTCTCACTAACCAGCGCCCTGTTTGGTGACGACGAACTCACACTCTGGGGCGGACTGGGATGGGTGGTCGTTGGTGGGGTCACGGCCCTCACCACATTCCTTGTCGTGGCATACGCACTCCGATCGCCTGAGCTCAAAGAACTACGTCGACGCGTCTAGGCCTCTGGCCAGGTGATCTCACGCGCTGCGCCGAACGGCGCGTCTCCCGCTACTCCTATCGGTGCGTGTGGCTGTTCGGGGAGAAGTGCCCTCACCCAAGCTGACAGACCCGGTCCGCTTGGTCCGCCTTTTCCCTGTCTCGCCGCAGCCTCGTCACGTGCGATCCGATCGAGAACCACCGCTATCACGGCGGCTTCGAACTCGCCAGCACCGCCTCTGATCTCCACACCATCAGCCATCGCTCAGCTCCACAAGTTCAATCAAGGTGCCACCCAGGTCGGCTGGGTGCACAAAAGCGATTCTGGCTCCCCGGCCACCAACACGAGCCTCAGTGTCGATAAGTCGGGCGCCTTCAGCTTTGAGATGGGAAAGGGCACGGTCGATGGATGCAACCGTATAGGCAATGTGGTGAAGACCTTCACCATGTTTAGACAAGAACTTGCCCACCGGGGTTTCAGGATTTAGCGGCTGAAGCAACTGAATAAATGACCCGCCAACCGGGATCATGGCCTCTTCGACACCTTGATTCTCAACCACCTCCCGATAGAGAGGAGCAACCTTGTAGCGGTCTGAGTAGGCGCCGACCGCGATGTCGAGATCCCTCACCGCAATCGCCACGTGATCGAGATTGAGCAGTTTCACATGACGAGGCTATCGCCGGTGAAGAGAACTGTCATCGTGCCAGTAGCATCGGTACCTGTGAAGAATTCGGTGATTACCGGGATTGCCCGTACCCCGATAGGCAAGTACGGCGGAGAACTTACCCCACTCCGAGCCGTCGAATTGGGCGGAAACGCCGTCGGTGCTGCCCTCAAACGATCCAAAACCGACCCGGCGGTATTCGACCAGGTCCTATTTGGGCATGTGCTACAGGCAGGCGAAGGTCAGATCACGGCACGTCAAGCGGCGGTCGCAGGTGGCCTCCCCATGACTGTGGCATCCGTCACGATCAACAAGGTTTGCCTCTCCGGCATGTCAGCGATCGGTCTGGCCGACCAATCCATCCGGCTTGGTGAGTCGAAGTTCGTGATGGCCGGAGGAATGGAGAGCATGTCGAATGCTCCCCACGTGGTTCGCGAGCTCCGGTGGGGGGCCCGAATCGGCGATGCCCAAATGGTCGACGTCATGCAACATGACGGTCTGTTCTGCGCCTTCGACCAATGCACGATGGGCGAATCGTCGGACCACAAGAACGACCAGCTCGGAATCGGCCGTCAGGAACAAGACGAGTGGTCGGCGCGAAGCCACCAGCGCGCAGCCGAAGCCACCCGCGATGGTCAGTTCCCGGCCGAAATCACCCCCCTGGAGATTCCCAAACGCAAAGGCGACTCTGTTGAGATCGTCGCCGACGAGGGGATTCGTGAAGGGTCCACCGCAGAATCACTGGGTAGTTTGCGCCCTGCTTTTGTCGCGACCGGAACAATCACAGCCGGTAACGCCTCGCAGATTTCAGACGGCGCCGCCGCCGTCGTTGTCGCCGACCGCGACGCCGCGGAAGCCGCAGGCGCTCCGATCCTCGCCGAGATCATCTCCTACGGTCAGATCGGAGGAGTGGACGCCACACTTCACGAGCGTCCCGCGGAGGCCCTCCTGGTCGCTTTGAAGAAGACCAAGATGGACCCGTCTGACCTGGATCTTGTTGAGATCAACGAAGCATTCGCTGCTGTCTCGCTTTGGTCGGCTCGCATGCTCGATATCCCCGAACACAAGGTGAATGTCAACGGTGGTGCCATCGCACTCGGGCATCCTCTTGGTGCAACGGGTGCCCGACTGGTAGTGACGCTGGTCAACGCGCTCATGCATCGGGGTGGAGGTGTTGGCGCCGCTGCCCTCTGTGGTGGGGGCGGTCAGGGTGATGCGATCGTCATCCGGGTGAGCGGCTGATGGCAGAGCCGATCGAGCGGAATCTCGGGCTCGATCTGGTTCGGGTCACCGAAACAGCGGCCATGGGAGCGGGTCGATGGCTCGGTCGCGGCAACAAAGAGGCAGCCGACCAGGCAGCGGTGGACGGGATGCGCCTCCATCTCTCGACGATCGACATCGATGGGTTGGTGGTCATCGGCGAGGGCGAGAAGGATGAGGCGCCGATGCTTTTCAACGGGGAAAAGGTGGGAACCGGTGAAGGAATGGTTGTCGATGTGGCGGTAGACCCGGTCGATGGGACAACCCTGACCGCCGCCGGCCTTCCTGGAGCGATCGCGGTGATCGCTTTGGCCGAGGGGCGTGGCTCAATGTATGCACCGGGTTCTCTCGTCTACATGGACAAGATTGCCGTCGGTCCCGAGGCGAGAGGCCTCGTCGATCTCGAAGCGCCAGTCGAGCACAACCTCAAGCAAGTCGCCAAGGCCAACGACAAGGCGATGGGCGACCTCCGTTGTCTCATCCTCGATAGGCCTCGCAACCAGCATTACGTCGACGCGGCCCGGGCCGCCGGCGCCAGGATCTCGATTTTCGGCGATGGCGACGTTGCCGCGGCTATCGCAACCAACCAGGACGAACACGACGCCGACATCATGCTGGGGATCGGCGGCTCACCTGAGGCGGTCATCGCCGCGGCGGCTCTCAAGTGCATAGGTGGTGAGATTCAGTGCCGACTGTGGCCCCGAGACGAAGCGGAGCGCGAGTACGCCCAACAAGAGGGTCTCGACCTCGACCAGGTGATGACGGGTGACGATCTTGTCGACTCGGACAATGTTTTTTTTGCCGCCACCGGTGTGACCGGAGGCGAATACCTCCGCCCGGTCGACTTCACCGGTGAAGACCGTGCGGTGACCCATTCAGTGATCATGCGCTCCAAGACCGGCAGTATTCGCTACATGGAGGCACACCACGACTTGGCGCGGCTTCGCTCGATTTCCAGTCTCACAATCGACTAGTCGAGACATTGATCCGCCAATAGCACCTTGGCAGGTTTAGAGGGTTTGGGCGATGGCGACAGCCTCCACGAGGGAGTGGGCAACCGGAGCTTGTGTCCGCTTGAGATGAGGCAAGTGATGGCTTCCGCCGTGGTAAAGGATGGGCTGCGCTCCAACAGTGCGCGCTGCAACCGCATCATCAGGAGTGTCGCCAACCACCACGGTTTGGGCCGGATCGAGACCCTGAATATCGAGATGCTGCTGAAGATGGTCAGCCTTGAGACCTCCAGTCGGCCCGGATAACCCATCGACAATGGCGAAACGACCGGTCACACCCTTGCGACCGACCACATCCACCAACCAGTCCTGTGGCGACATCGACAGAAGCGACTGACCCCACCCATGGTGATCGGCGCGATCGAGGGCCGCAATCGTGTCAACCGTCAAGTCAGCTCGATCGACGCGCGAGTAGTACTCATCGTGAAACCTCTCGTTGAGAGCCTCCCACTCTGCCTCAGTCACCAATCGCCCAAATAGCGAGTCGTAGAAGGCTCGAACCGGACGGGTGAAATGATTGCGATAGTCATCTTCGTCAATGGGACCGATTCCAAGCTGACCCAGCGAGACATTGGCTGCCTCAATGACGACGTGCAGATCGTCCAGCAGCGTCCCATTCCAATCCCAAACGATGTGTCGTCCACTCAATCGACGCACCGTAGGGAATCAGCAGAGACGGTGATTGGCTTAGAGCTCGGAGCGGCCGATGAGGGCCCGACCGATCGTCAGCTCATCGGCGTAATCGAGATCTCCACCGACAGGGAGGCCGGAGGCGAGACGGGTTACCCGCACCCCTAGAGGCTTTAGCTCCCGGGCGATGTACATGGCTGTTGCGTCACCTTCAATGGTCGGGTTGGTCGCCATAATCAGCTCCGCGATGCCTTCAGGCTCAAGTCGTGCCTTCAACTCGTCAAAACGAAGCTGACCAGGGCCGATCCCGTTGATAGGTGAGAGGGATCCCCCAAGGACGTGATACCTGCCCCGATACTCCTGGGTTCGTTCAACGACAACAATGTCCTGGGGACGTTCCACAACGCAGACAATGGTCTCGTCACGGCGGGTGTCGCGACAGATAGAACAGTATTGCCCGGCCGCCACGTTGAAGCACCGCTCGCAAAGTGTTACCTGTTCCCGCATGTCGGTGATTGCAACAGCCAGACGTCGGGCATCGGCTTCCTCAACGGCAAGAATATGAAAAGCGAGACGTTGCGCAGACTTTGCGCCTATCCCCGGAAGACGTCCCAGCTCGTCGATCAGACGCTGGACGGGTCCTTCAAACATCAACCAAGCAGGCCGCCCATGTCGAGGCCGCCGGTGAGCCCACCAAGCTGGCTGTTGGCGGCTTCGACGGCGGCGTCGATTGCCTGACGAACCGCGGCGACCACCAAGTCTTCGAGCATTTCCACATCCGCGGGGTCGACAACGTCAGGAGAGATCTTGACCTCAACCAACTCTGGCCTGCCATTGACTATGGCCGTAACCATCCCGCCGCCCGCAGACCCCTCAAACCGCCGCTCGGCGAGTTCGGCCTGTGCCCTGGCGAGCTCTTCTTGCATCTTTTGCGCCTGCTGCATGATCTGACGCATGTCGGGCTGTCGATTCATGCCCACAAGGGTACTCCCGTCCCAACCCAGTCCTTATTCGTCGACTACCTCGGCGCCCAGTTCGGCAGCCAGAAGTTCCGTCGGGTCCGTCTCAACGGAAGGGCGGTCCTCGAGGTCGTTGAGATCGACCTTGTGTGGGTCGACCTCCTGCACTGATGAGCCCTCCTTGGCGCGGAATCGAACCTTGATCGGGGAGCCAAAGAGGTCACCGGCCTTGGTAGCGACAATGCTGGCAACCGCATCGTCCTGTTGGAGAGATGCGAGATGAAATTCGTGCGCTACTTCGAGAATGATCGTGTTGCCGGCGACATCGGCTGGCACTGCCTCTCGAAAGAAGGCCCATCGTCGTGCTCCCAACACGTCACGAAGTCCGCCAAAGAGCCCGGGCCAGATTTTCTGGAGCTGCTCAAAGCTGATGTCGATTGCGGGGTCTGCGGGAGAATCCACCGACCCCTCCTCAGTGATCAAGGGTGCCGCTGCCTCGTTCATTTCCGTCTCCGGTGCAGCCTCGGTGGTGACGGTGGGCGGTTTGGCTGGTTTATCCGGTTCTGGAGCAGAGGCAGACGTCGATACTGGTGGGGCGGCCTCACTTGGCTTACCAATCCTGCGCTCGAGCCGATCCATCCGCGACACCAGGGCGTCGGGGTCCGATGCGGTCTCCGGCCGGGTGAGCTTGATCAAGGCCAGCTCGACCATCAACCGTTCTTCGCGACCCTCTCGAAGTCGAATCAGGGCTTCGCCGAGCAGGTCGACAGCACGCAAGACATCTGTAGCCGGCACGATTTCGGCTGTCTTCTTCCAAGACTCGTACACCTCGGCAGGCTCATCGGAGATCTCTGCGAGATTGGGGGCGTAGTGGGCGAGGAAAACACCACGGAAGAACCCGACCGCCTCTGCAACGAACCGCCTCAGGTCGACACCATCTGCGGCCAACTCGGCCACCAACTCCAGTGCAGCCTTGGCATCCTGGCCCGCAATAGCGTCAGCCAACCTCGTGAAAGCTTCTGAGCTGGCCAATCCGAGGGCCCGCCTGACTCCTGCAGGGTCGACTGTCCCGGCTCCCAGGGCAGACACCTGCTCCAGCAGCGACAGTGAATCCCGGACAGACCCGCTCGCGTGTCGAGCGATCCCGATCAGGGCGGAAGGGTCGGTCTTGTAGCCCTCGCGGTCGGCGATGGAGCTGAGATAGCCCGCTAGCTCTTCAACCGCCACCGGATGGAAGTCGAATCGCTGGGTGCGACTTCGGATGGTGTCGAGGAGCTTGTACGGCTCCGTGGTCGCCAGAACGAAGTGGACATGTTTCGGTGGCTCCTCGAGGGTCTTGAGGAGGGCGTTCCCGGCTGCTTTGGAAAGCATATGGGCCTCGTCCAAGACGAAGACCCGTTTCGAATTGGCACCCGAAGCCACGGTCGTGACACTGACCTTGATGTCACGGATGTCGTCGACAGAGTTGTGAGAAGCAGCGTCGAGCTCCATCACGTCCAGCGAAATCCCGTCCGTGATCGCCAAACAGCTCCCACACTCATTGCAAGGCGAGCCGTCGGAGTGACGGTTTTCACAGTTGAGGGCTTTGGCGAGAATCCGGGCCGTCGAGGTCTTCCCAGTGCCCCGCGGCCCAGTGAACAGATAGGCATGAGCGACCCGGCCCTCGGCCACCTCGCGAGCCAGGGTGGTGGTGACATGACCTTGGCCGATCACTTCGTCAAATGTCTGCGGCCGGTACTTTCTGTAAAGAGCCTGATATTCCAAGACACCCCAACCGTACATCCCCTGAGGGACGCGTCACAGAACGTTTCACTTACCGGGCGTTGCCGTCGATACTTGCTCTCGTGACCCAGCCACTCACCGAAGACCATGCCGTGGAAACATCGGGTGCCCCGCCTGCGGTTTGGACAAGAGGCCTTGTCAGAAAGTTCGGAAAGACAGTGGCGGTCGACAATGTTGACCTCGCCATTCAGCCTGGCGAGTTCTATGGCCTTCTCGGGCAAAACGGTGCGGGCAAGACCACGACGATCAAAACCATTGTCGGGCTACTGCGGCCCAATGCCGGGACGGTAGGCATAGGCGAATTCAACACCTGGAAGAGCCCGACGGAAGTCAAGGCCCGCATAGGAGTGCTCCCAGAGGAATTCAATCTCTACGAACGTCTCACCGGGGCCGAATTGCTCGACTTCACCGCCGCCATGCACGGTCTCACCCGTTCGGAAGCAGCCACCCGGCGCGATGAGTTGCTGGAGTTACTAGACCTCACCACATCCGGGGCGAAGTTGATTGGCGACTACTCGCGCGGGATGCGCAAGAAGGTGGCCCTCGGTGCAGCCATCATTCACCGGCCACCAGTGCTCTTTCTCGACGAGCCGTTTGAAGGTGTGGACGCTGTTTCAGGACGACTGATAAGGAACCTGCTTCAGCAGGCTGCATCTGGAGGAACCACGATCGTCTTCTCCTCCCACGAGATGCACTTGGTCGGAAAGTTGTGCACCAGGGTAGGGATCATGGTTGAAGGACGTCTCATCATCGAGGAAACGCCTGACGGGCTGTGCGAAAGGACCGGGATGGACAATATCGAGGACGCCTTTATCGCCGCGGTTGGCGGCGACCCCAACGACGAGTCCTCGTGGTACGCCAGTTAGTAGAGCTCAAGGCACGTCTCACCTGGAACGGGATCCGGAACGACGTTCAGCGCCGCATCGGCTTTCCGGTGGCCATGCTCCTTCTCACCTGGGTAGCGATATGGCTTGCCGGCAAGCATTTGGCCGTCGCCAACGAACTTGCGACGTCCAATGGCGCCGCGTTCAACAGCTACATGGGATGGGCGGCCCTTTTCTTCTTCCTTGGCTGGGTCACCCTGCCAGTGATCATCTTCCCGTTGGACGAGAATCTCGACCCCCAACAGCTTGCCGTATTGCCGATCTCCGGCAACCAGATGGTTCAGGGTCTCACAGCGGCAAGCCTGGTGGCGCCGGCCACGATTGTCCCAGTCGTCCTTCTGGGCGCCAACGCGGCAGTCCTAGGGGCTGGCTGGTGGATGATTCTCCCTGCTTCACTTATCTACATCGGGTTGCTCATGGTGGGAGCCCAACTCTTCTCTGCATTCGTTTCGGCGATTCTACGAACACGCCGCGGTCGCGACATCGCCACTTTCATGATCCTCGGTCTCGCTGCGGGCTCGTTCTTCGTCTATCGCTCTGTGGCGACAACGGTGAGTTCGATCGGGATGGAGCAGGCTGCCCTCAACCACACGATCATGGACTGGGCGGTCCTGGTCCCACCGGTAGCGGCGCAGAGAGCGATCACCGAGGCCGCTGCCGGAAGTGTTTTGTCGGCACTGTTCTTCCTCACGGTCTCGACTGGCTGGCTTCTTGGTTTTGCTTATGTTTGGCGTCGTCTTCTCGGTTGGATGCTCACCACACCCGCAGAAGGCAGCAGACCCGCAGCCCGGGCACGGCGACACGGAATGGCCAGTGGCGCTTGGGGTGTCATTCCCACCCTCGCCCGAAAGGAACTCCGCTTCTATGTCCGAGATCCCCGGCAACGACTTGTCTGGACAGGCACGGTGATCTTCGTTGGGCTGGCCATCGCGGGGACGATCATGGGAGCAACCGGGGTCTTTGATCTTCGGGAAAGGGCATGGGCGCCTCTGGCCGCGCCAATCCTGGTGCTCTTCGTCGGACTGCCCATTGCCCTCAACCTGTTCGGCTGGGAGCGAAATGCGGCCAGCTACCTGTTTGTGCTCCCACCCAAGCCCCATCAACTGTTGATCGGCAAGAACATCGCGGTGGCGATCGGGCTCACTATCGAGACCTTCATTCTCGCCATCGGACTCGCCTGGTTCACTGGCCAGTGGTCATGGATCTGGATGGTGATACCACTCATGGTGGCGGCGGTCGGTTGCCAACTCGCAGTAGGCAACTTCGTTTCTGTAATCACCCCGTTGCGGCTTCCACGCGAGGGAACCGATGTCTTCGCCCAATCCACCGAGCAGGGTTGTCTCGCCATTGTCAGCCAGACAGTTTCCTTCTTTGCAATAGGGCTGCTTCTGGTACCGCCTGCCTCGCTGATGGTGCTGACGGTTGATTTCGGCCAAGTGATTGCGCCCTGGTTCACGGCGCTCGTCACCGTCGCCTACGGGTTGATCCTCTACCTTCTGTCCTTGCTGGTCTCCTCGCGTCTTCTCAACCGAAGACTTCCCGAGGTGATGGCTTGGGTGCAGATCGTTTAGCACTTTCTGACAAGTCCTGACCAATGATTCGGGGTTGAACCTGGCGAGGTCTACTGTTCCGCGCGCACATGACAGAGCACTCGCGGGGCACTGATCCACCCGTAGAGGCCGCATTTGCCCCGTGGATCGAAACCACCTTCCGACTGGGTCTGGCCGCGTTCTTTCTCTATATCTTTCTGGTGGGAGTCAAAGGTCTCGAAACCGGGATCAAGTCGTTCGGAGGCGACTTCGTTGACACCGCTTTCTCCAACGTCGCCAACCCAATCGCTGGTCTGGCCGCCGGTGTCCTGGCCACCGTGCTCGTTCAGTCTTCCTCAGTAACAACGGCGACAATCGTTGGGCTCGTCGGCTCGGGAATTCTGCCCGTCGAAACTGCCGTCCCGATGGTGATGGGCGCCAACATCGGCACCACCGTCACCAACACTCTGGCATCGCTCGGCCATGTCCGACAAAGCGCCTACTTCCATCGTGCCTTCGCCGCTGCAACCATGCACGACTACTTCAACCTGATCGCCGTGGCAATCCTTTTGCCCCTCGAAGTGGCCTTCGGGTTGGTGACCAAAATCGCTGAAGGCATTGCATCTCGGGTGGGCGACATCCTCCCGGAGGTTGGGACCGGATCCAGTCCCATCAAGACGGCAATAGAGGCCCCGATTGCCTGGATCACTGACCTCATCGAAACGTTTGGATGGAGTTCCGCGGAAGGCGTGATTCTCCTCGTCATCGGTATTCTCATGATTTTCCTGTCATTGTGGATGATCACTCGCCAGATGAAGTTGGTGATGTCCGGGCGAATAGAGAACGCCATCAACGGCATCCTCAGCAAGGGTGCTGGTGCGGGTGCCCTCTTAGCCGGTATTCTGATGACGGTCGCTGTGCAAAGCTCGAGCGTCACAACGGCGATCCTGGTTCCACTTGTGGCCGCCGGAGTTCTCACCCTCCAGAATGCCTTCCCGGTGACTCTTGGCGCCAACATCGGCACGACAGTCACCGCGCTCCTCGCCTCGATCGCCGCAGACAGCTCCGATGCTTTAGTGATCGCACTCGCCCACGTCACCTTCAACGTCTTGGGCATTCTGATCATCTACCCATTGCCAAGGATTCGTCGCATTCCCATCGTTCTCGCCGAGCTGACGGCCACCGCTGCCGTCAAGAGGAAGTCAGTTGCCGCGGTTTATGTGATCGGTCTTTTCATCGTGACCCCTCTAGTCGTACTGTTGATTGTCTAGTGGCCGTCGCAAGGCGGCCACTAATGAGTTAGAAAGACGGGAAAACATGTTTTCCATTTTCAGAGATGCAGACCAACTCGAGAATGTCGAGGAGCAGCTCCACACAATGCTCGCAAGCTGTGAAGACGCCTACCGGCTAGCGACCACAGCCGCTTTTGGCGAGGCCGACGTATCCGAGGCTGGAGACCAACTTATGGCGTTGGACAAGGCCATCAACAAAACGGAGAGATCCATCCGTAGAGAACTCCTCGTCCACGGAACTGTCAGAGGTGCCGACGTCGACCAAGGGCTGATGCTCACTTACATGTCACTGGCAAAAGACATCGAGCGGATCGGGGACAAATGCAAAGACATTTGGGAGTTGGCTGAGATTGGGGCCAACCTGGGCATCTCAGAAGACGTCGAGGAGCTAGAGCGTCATCGAGTCCACGTAGCGGAGTTGATCGCGGAAACCCTGGCCGCCTTCACTGCCCAAGACACCGAACGAGTACATGAGTTGATTCCGGCCATTCGGGAAGACAGAGACCACTACGACGCCCACGTGACTGAATTGGTGATGTCCACACGCCCCAGTCACGAAGCGTCACCTCAGGCGCTCTTCTATCGGTACATCAAGAGGCTGAGCGCCCACCTTTCAAACATCCTGTCTTCGATTGTGATGCCAATCGACCGTCTCGACTTCTACAACCCGGACAAAGCCATCGAGGAGACTGACCCTTCGGAGTGAGAGTGTTGAGCGTGTGCACCCATGGCCCTCACAGGGCCACCCCTGCACACGCTTGGGGGTTGGGTTGATGCGATTGGGGGTCCAGTCAAGTGCGACAACGCGATACCTAGTGAAGGGGAACTAAACCGTGGACCGAATGCTCCGACACATACGCGAGGATCGGGAACGTCTCGAACACGAATTGCTGGCTCCGGAAGCAACCAGGTCGGACCAGACCGTCGGCCGCACCGAGCCGGAAGAGCACGATGAGTTTCGAACCGCATTCGAACGAGACCGCGATCGGGTCATCCACAGCAAGGCCTTCCGCAGGCTGAAACACAAGACCCAGGTGTTCCTTCACCCTGACGGAGACCACTTCGTCACCAGAATGACCCACACGATCCATGTCACCCAGGTAGGGCGGGCGATGGCGAGGGCGCTCGGACTCAACGAGGACCTCACCGAGGCAATCTGTTTGGCCCACGACGTCGGGCACTCACCTTTTGGGCACACGGGTGAAGACGCCCTGAGTCCTTTCACAGAGGGTGAATGGCTGCATTCCGAGCATGGAGTTCGGACAATGGCGCTACTCGAGCCGCAGAACCTGACCCACGAGGTATTGGACGGTATCCGGGCCCACTCCTGGAAGGTCGAACCGCCACCGGAGACACCCGAGGCGTGGCTGTGCCGGTTTGCTGATCGAATCGCATATTTGACTCACGACGTGTCGGACGCCTTGCGGGCCGGAGTGTTGGAGTATCACGATCTGCCGGTGAAGGTGCTGACAACCTTCGGCGCCACGTCGAGGGAGTGGATCGGCTCGATGATCGGTGCCGTGGTTGAGACGTCGCATCGATCCGGTCGTGTCGAGATGGACGAGCGCCACCTCCAGGTGATGAGCGAGCTGCGTGACTTCATGTTCGAACGGGTGTATCAGAGACCAGAGGAGGAGTTCGAGAAGGAGAAGGCGATTTTGGTGATCCAGGATCTGGTCGGTTACTACCGGGAGCATCCCCAAGGGGTGCCGGACTCATATACGGTGCCCGACGCCCCTCCGCTGACACGCGCTATCGACTACGTGGCCGGTATGACCGACCGTTTTGCCATCAACACCCACGACCGATTGTTCAGACCGACACTGCTCGACTAGTGCGTCGAACTTTGTGCCGACCCCGCCGGGACGTGTGGTTCTCCTCTGTTTCATCTTTGTCTTCGGGCCAGAGGAGCAGGCCGGCAGGATCTACGCCGGTGGCCTGCTCCGTTTTGGGGGTAGGGTCAAGCTCAAGGATGCATGGCGTTCGGCCTCCGACTGAGCGAGGCGTGGCAAAGATGCGATCAGCGAGCCAGGTGTGCGTGATTTCGACATGACTGGAAACGGATGAAGGGGTGGGTTCTCGTCGACTCACGAACGGTCGCTCCTGATGACGACCTTCAGAGCCGGGTCGAAATAGGTATCGACTTCGCCGCTGGGCTTCCCCCCAAATAGGCTCGCGGTCATGGGCTATCAGCATCTCGAGATCACCCAGGCCGGACACGTCGCCACCCTCTGGCTAAACCGACCCGAGAAACGCAACGCCATGTCCGAAGACATGTGGACCGGCATTCCCCTCGCGATCGCCGACCTCAATGCCGACGATACGGTGAGGGTGATCGTCCTCGCTGGACGTGGGAGAGCGTTCACGGTTGGGATCGACGTCAACATGCTTGCCAGTCTCCACCCACAAGGACGCTCGACCGCCGAAGCCAACTTGATCCTCTACAAGAAGATCCTCGAGTTGCAACAGACTGCATCATGCTTCGCCGACTCACCGAAGCCAACCATCGCTGCGGTTCACGGGTATTGCCTCGGGGCAGGGATGGATCTCATCACGGCATGTGACATCCGAATTGCCAGTGCAGACGCCATCTTTTCGATCCGTGAAACGAAGATGGGTCTCGTGGCTGACATCGGGTCCCTCCAGCGCTTGCCCGGCATCGTCGGTGGCGGGGTGACAGCCGAGATGGCTTACACCGGTGCTGACTACACAGCCGGGTGGGCCAGCGAGAAGGGCCTGGTCAATCGGGTCTACGAGGACGAGCCCGGTCTGATAGCCGCCTCCCAAAACCTCGCCGAAGAAATCGCGGCCAATTCACCACTTGTCATCCAGGGGATCAAGAAGGTGCTTGCCACTGGAGACGGCCGAACGATCGATGAGGCCCTTGACCATGTGGCACTGTGGAACTCCTCGTTCCTCTTTTCTAACGATCTCAAGGAGGCCGTTGACGCCTTCATGGAAAAGCGCAACCCCAACTTCACAGGCACCTGACAAAAGGCCCGTCAGGGCCGGGACTTCCGGCGTTTTAGGCGGGACTTTCATCCCTTGTGCATTTATTCACAAGCACCGATAGTGGAGTCATAGGCAGCAAGCACATCGATTGGAGGCCCCAAATGACTGCCACTTTCAAAAAAGAACAACTGGTCATGGCGGATACGCCAGACATGAAGAAGAGCGTGATCCTCCTGCTAGCCGGAATTTTGGCCCTCGTGGTCGGATTCGGCGCAATGGCAGGAGGCGTTCTTGGCGCCTGGTACACATGGGATCAGGCCGCCGCCCAGGAGATTGTCACGCCCGACGACGCCGCTATCCCCGGCGCAGAAGTGAGAGGTCCCTTCACGATGTGGGCGCAGGCTGACATCATCACCCACCATCAACTAGAGAACACCGACGGCTTGTACTACGCACAGATGGACCGGTTGGTCCCTCAGGTCGATGACAGCGGTGAGGTTGTCCTCGATGAAAACGGTGAAGCTGTGATGATCCCCAACGCGGCACGAGCATCGTGGATGAATGCGACGACATTGGTCACCGCTCTCAGCCTCGGGGTCGTTTCCTACGCCCTTGCGACATTCGCACTTGTCGTCGGTCTGACTCTGGCTGTTACCGGCTACGTGTTCCTGTACATCCGGAAGAGGGCAGTGCTCCTCTAACTCAACACTCTCCCAGAAAGGAGGGAGCCGGGCCCGCTGAGGGCCCGGCTCCCTTTTGTCGTCCCCTCCCGCTGTCGTCACCCCCGACGGTTACGAGACCAGGTTGACCCTTCTGTAACCGCCGAATAAGGGAGAATCGGGGTGAATGAGTGATTTTGACGCTGCGGTGGTGGGTGCTGGGCCCAACGGGCTGGCGGCAGCAGTGGAGTTGGCACGGTCGGGCCGCAAGGTTCTCCTTGTCGAACGCGACGACGAGATTGGTGGCGGCACCAGAACCCAAGAACTGACCCTCCCCGGGTTCAAACACGACATCTGTTCAGCCATCCATCCGGCGGGTGCGGCCTCGCCCTACTTCAACAAGATCGAGTTGGACCTGGATTGGATTCAACCGCCAATACCTTTCGCCCACCCTCTCGACGGTGGCCGTGTGACGGCCCTTCATCGCTCGGTCGAAGAAACAGCGGACCAACTGGGCGCAGACAAGTCGAAATATGTCGGGCTGATGGGCCCCCTGGTCGACAGCATCGATGACCTGGTCGAAGACGTGCTCAGTCCAATCACGATCAACCCCAAGCACAAGGCATCTTTCGCCCGGGTTGCAGCGATCGGTGCACTCCCTGCATCCATCTTGGCGAGACGCTTCGAGACCGAGGAAGCAAAGGCGTTGATTGCAGGTCTGTCGGCCCATTCGATCGCTCCCTTCAGCTCACCGGCAACGGCTTCGGTTGGCGTGATGCTGGGCGCAATCGGACATTTCTACGGATGGCCCATGGCCCATGGCGGCTCCCAATCGATCGCCGTCGCCCTCGCTGAGAGGTTGCGAGCATTAGGCGGATCGATTGAGACTGGGCGAGAAGTGTCCTCAGTCGACGAGCTGCCTGGCGACATCGCCTTGCTCAATGTGATGCCCCCAGCCGCCTATGCGATGGCGCACAGGCGGATTGCATCTTCAAATGTGCGTCGTCTTTCCCGCTGGAAACCGGGGCCGGGTGTGTTCAAGGTCGACTGGGCCCTCGATGGCCCGGTCCCGTGGACGGATTCCCTCAGCTCGCAGGCGGCAACAATTCACATCGGTGGCACATATGGGGAGATCGAGGCCGCTGAGAAGGAAGTCTTCAGGGGAGGCCATCCCGACCGACCTTTCGTTCTTCTGGCCCAACCATCCCTCTTCGACGACACCCGGGCACCAAACGGAAAGCACACGCTGTGGGGTTATTGCCATGTCCCCAACGGGTCGACCGTGGACATGACCGAGGCAATCGAGAGCCAGATCGAGCGATTCGCCCCGGGGTTCAAGGACCTCATCCTCGAACGTCATACCCGGAACGCCGTCGAATATGAGTCCTACAACCCCAACTATGTGGGCGGCGACATCGGTGGAGGCGGTTTCGGGTTGAAGAAGATCATGCAGATGGGTAACAAACGCCCCTACACATTGGGAGGCGGCATCTTCCTCTGTTCCGCGGCCACACCCCCCGGTGCCGGTGTCCACGGTATGTGCGGCTACTTCGCGGCGAGGGCTGCTCTGGACTGAGATAAACATACGCGCAGACCTCTTAAAGCCGTTCTGTGAAGCTTTTCCCGCGCTATATCCACAAAAATCTTCACAGAACGGAAATCTGGTCTTGATCAGGGAGGCGCGCAAGAAGGCTGGAGAACCCGACCCTTTGAATGGGTCTTTCGGACCCTAAAGCAACCCGCAATATGTGCCGACTAGTAGCGGGTTATGACCACGCCACAACTCGTACTCCCAGAATGGGCCACGGCACCACTTGGTATGGCAGCCCGTATTTCCATTGCGGTCTTGGGGATTGTCGCGTCGACGTTGGTGTTGATGTTGGCAACGATGCTCTCACAGGGCACCTGGTTGTTTGTGCTGGTTGGTGTAACTCTTGCGGCTACCTCGATCAGAGCTGCAAGGTACCCGACCTTGATCAGACTCTTAGTGGTCGCCGCCAACCTGATTGCGATCCCAATCATCGCCCGGATGATCTAGCTCTCCTCCGGTGCCCGATAAGGGCACCGTACGCGCAACGGCCACCGGTTAACGGTGGCCGTTTCGGTTTGTCCAGATCTTTCCCCGCCATGGGGAGAAACCCCCATATCCCGATGTTGCGATTGATGGGACTATCTGAAGGCAAGGGAACTTGGGGACAAACACTCCGTCCCTCGAGCGACAATGAGGACTCAGAGGAGGGTCGCGCCAAAGGCCCTCCTCTGACATTCCGGAGACGACACCGAATGCGGTTCCTCGGATGGATCTGGATGCTCCTCCTCGTGATTGTCACCCTCCGACAGGACGATCTGCCCGAGCGACTCTGGATCGTGTACGCCGCAGTCGGCTTAGCCACCCTCTGGACGTTCCTCACCTGGTACATGTCCCGGCGCCACCCCGAGGTCATCTCAGGTGGCCTGTGGTTTCTCTTCGACTCTGTGGCGATGCTCGCAATCGGTGCGGCTTCGGTTGCCTCTGGCGCCAGCGAGTTATTTCATGGCGGCCTTCCCCTGTCATACGTCTTTATTGGCGCGTTGTGGGGCGGTCTTCCCGGGTCACTTATAGCCGCCGGTCTGCTTGCAGCAGAGCAGTTTGCCGTACACGTCATCGCCGATCTCGGCGCAGTCAGAGCCGCCGGAAGCATCATCTTCTTCATCGTGGCTTCAATCGTCGGGTGGACCTTCGACCGTCTCCGCGACTACGACCTCGCCAGACAGCAGGCCGAAGGTGCCTTGGCATCTGAACGTGCAGCCGTCGCTGCACACGAGGCCCGGACCCAGCTTGTCGACGGCTTACACGACTCTGTGTTGCAAACCCTTCACGCCATCCGCATGGGTGCCGACGATCCCGCTCAATCTCGCTACCTCGCCCGCCGACAGGAGAGGGAGTTGCGTCGCAACATCGAGGAATGGAAATCGGAGTTCGACAAGAGCTTCAGGGCGGCGCTTCTTGCGGTGCGTGACGATGTCGAAGACACCCATCGTGTTGAAATCGAAGCTGTGATCATGGAGGACGCCTCGCTTACACCAAGTCTCGAAGCAGGAGTCGAAGCTGCTCGCGAGGCGCTTACAAACGCGGTCAAGCATGCAGACGCTGAAAAAATCACCCTCTTCTCAGAGTTGGCCAACGGTCAAGCCAGCATTCACACCCGTGACAATGGCAGGGGCTTTGCCGACGTCGCTGACGAACAACAGGTTCTGCGTCGTCTCACCGAAAGAGTCGGAGGTGTTGGTGGGCTGATAGTCATCGAGTCCGGCGACGAAGACGGCACCGATATCAAGATCAGCGTCGGGGTGTGAGTGGCTGATCGACTCCGGATCTTTTTGGTAGACGACCACGACGTCGTCCGGGCCGGCATGAAAGCTTTGCTCGACGATT
This sequence comes from uncultured Acidimicrobiia bacterium, assembly GCA_964195405.1. Classification (GTDB taxonomy): domain Bacteria; phylum Actinomycetota; class Acidimicrobiia; order Spongiisociales; family ZC4RG35; genus CAXMPK01. The sequence continues at coordinate 4,991 of CAXMPK010000005.1, read as the reverse complement.
CATTCGACGTGATCGGTGAAGCCGACAACGTCGACAGCGCCATCGAGTTGATCGCCGAACGGGACCCCGATCTGGTGGTACTCGATGTGAAGCTGCCCGGCGGTGGCGGTTCGGCAGTTATAGAGGCCGTCCGTCCCAAGCGGCCGGACGTCAAGTTCATGGCTCTTACCGTCTCCACTTCTCGTGAAGATGTGGCTCAGATGCTGAATACAGGAGTGGACGGGTACATCACCAAGACCACGATGGGTGACGAGCTTCCCAAGTTCATCAAACAGACCGCCGAAGGGCTCAAGCCGGTTTCGCCGGACGTGGCCGGGTATCTGCTGGACATCGACGAAAGCATCAGCACGGATTCGGCCCTGGCACGACTCACACCCCACGAACGCGAGTTCGTCAACCTGATCGCCCGTGGCTACACCTACCGGGAAACCGCCTCGCGTTTGGAGATGGCAGTCAAGACCTTGGAGAACCATATGGGTCACATCTTCGACAAGCTCTCGGTCGCTAGTCGTCATGAGCTCACCGCCCTGGCCTACGAGGAGGGCTACGTCCGGCCTGATGACGATCGCTGACGCTCCGACCTCTTTGCCAACGGAAAAGAGGCGGGGACCACAGAGACGATTGCCTGGACCGGCTCAAGCCCTCGCATGCGGAGGCTTTCCTGCAGGTCGTACCCCTCTTAGGGTGACCCGACCATCGCGTTCCTCTTTGCCTTAGCCATCGGAGTTCTCCTCTTCGCCGCCATTCAGTTCATCGGTGGATGGCTATTCGCCAACGGCTTCCGAGACAGCGCACTGAAAGTCTCGGAGCCAACTCACAACTATGGCATCTGGGTTAGGTCAATCGGGTCGGACACGGTGACCTTGGAAGCGGAAGAGCCGCGGCAAGACATTGGTCACCCCGGAACACTCGGGATGTACTGGAACGACGGCTATGGCCAAGTCGGAGAGGTAGTCGGTGCCGAAGGGCTCACCGTCACCCGTCACTACGTGGGCCTCACCGCCTCGACGCCTCCGATTTGTGACCAGCCCATCCTTGCCAGCTGCCCCCCAGTCGATCTGGAGAGCTACGCCTTCCCTACAGACCCGTCTGATCGAGGCGTCCAATTCACAGAGATTCAATTCGTCGGTCCTCTGGGCTCGCTCGGTGCCTGGCTGGCGTCCTCCGGTGACGGAAATCGTTGGGTAATCCATGTGCACGGTTGGACCGCCGAGCGTCGGGAGGCTGTTCGATTTCTCCCGGTCTACACCGATGCTGGTGTCACCTCGATGGTGATCGACTACCGAAACGACCCCGGAACAACGCCCGACCCCAGTGGTCACCATCGCTTTGGGCTAACCGAATGGGAGGACGTCGAAGCTGCGGTGCAACACGCCCTCGATGCCGGAGCCGATGAAGTTGTCCTGGCCGGCTACAGCACCGGTGCCGCCCATGTGATGTCCTTTCTCGAGCAGTCAGACATACGGAATCATGTAGTTGGCGTTGTCTTCGATTCTCCCAACATCATCCTTCTCGATGTCGTCAGAGCTAGCACCCTGGATGCCCGATTCCCGGCTATCAACCTCAAGATGGGTCGACTCATGAAGGAAGTCGGGCTCTGGCTAGCCGACATTCGCTGGGGGATCGACTGGGAACGGACCAACTATGTGCAGCGCGCCGATCAAATACTGACCGTGCCCACTCTGGTTTTTCACGGCACATCGGATCAGCGGGTTCCGATAGCCGTCAGTAGACAATTGGAGCGGACTCCTGACATGGTGACGTTGGTGGAAACCCCGGCGGCCGGCCACGTCATGAGCTGGAACGCCAATCCGGAAAGGTACGAGAAGCGTCTGGCTCGGTTCTTGGATTCGATCTAGTAGTCCATCGGACAACTAGGCGTATCACCGAGCCCTAGAACTGCACCGCAGCGGCTGCCCAATGAAAACCCGCACCAAAGGCTGTAAGCACCACCAGGTCTCCATCCTTGATGCGATTGTTCTCGACCGCCTCCCACATCGCGAGAGGGACGGTGGCCGATCCGGTGTTTCCATACTCATCGACGTTGACATAGACCCGCTCCTGATCAACACCCAACTTCCTCCCGACGGCATCGATGATGCGAAGGTTGGCCTGATGGGGGATGATCAGCGCGACGTCGGAAATCGAGCGACCCACCCTGCGCACCACCTCGAGCGAAGCCTCACTCATACGTCTCACTGCCTCGACGAAGACCTTGCGCCCGTCCATAACGAGACGGTTGTAGTCACCATTCTCTAGCGTGTCTTTGTTGAAGGGATTTCTGGTCCCTCCCGCAGCCAACGTGAGGATCTCGGCATGGGCACCGTCGGTCCCCGATATGACCTCGAGAACCTCGGCCCGAGAACTGTCAGGACCCATTACTACCGCGCCGGCAGCGTCACCAAACAAGACTGACGTCGCCCTGTCCTTTGCCGAGATCATTCGTGAAATCAGCTCCACACCGATGACAAGGATCTTCTTGGGTTGAACTGTGATCCGGGTCTTGGCCACGTCGACAGCCTGGACAAACCCGGCGCAACCGCTCCCACCAAGGTCGTAGGTTGGAATATTGCGACAACCCAACTGGTGTTGGACGAGTGCTGAGGTGTCTGGGGTCATCATCTCAGGTGTGTCAGTAGCGAGGATGATCTCGTCGATGTCGTCGGGGACGAGCCTGGCGTCCTTCAATGCGACCTCGGCCGCGGCCACGGCCATTGTCATCGTCGACTCGTCGTCGGCAGCGATATGTCGACGTTTGATGCCCGTCCTCTGGGTGATCCACTCGTCAGATGTGTCGAGCAGCTTCGCCCACTCATCGTTCGTCATCACTCTTTCAGGGGCGTATCCGCCGAAACCCAGAATGTGTGCCACTAGCCGAAACCTTAGGTGCCGGTTCCGGCCAGCCGCGGACCCTGGCGCACCTCAATGCGTTGATCGGGATTGAAAGCGATCCGAGCCAGGTCGCGAACGTCTTCGGGTGTGATCTCGTCGATGAGGCCAAATCGAAGCCGGATCTCCTCCACCGGCTGGTCCGGATAGAGAAAACTGGTCGTCAACGCCCTCGCCAGCGTGCCGTTGTCGATGAGGTCCATCTCGGTCCTGAGCTGTTCCAAGGCGGTGTTGAATTGCTCCTCGGTCGGGCCGTTCTCCTGCAAGTCGATGAGATCGTCCATCACCTCGTCGGAGATGCGCCCGAGATCGTTGGGGTCTCCAGTCGAAATGATCAGCGCCTCAACGAACGCGTCAGGGTCGCGCTGGAGGTCGATGCCAGATCGTATTGAGTACGTCGCTGAAAGCTGCTCGCGAATTCGATCGCGGAGTCGGGCATCGACTATCAGTTCGAGCAGTCGGGCACCCAACCGGTCGTCGAGGGTTGGGTCGAGTTCGTTGGTGAAGAACAAGCCCACCTGGCCCTGGGGATCGGCCCCGGCCTCGACCGTCAGCGTCTGAATCCTTCTGGGGGGTAGCGGTTGGTTGTCGACCCAGGATTCACGGTCGGCGTCACCAGGCAGAGTTCCGATGTAACGCGCCGCCAGATCGGTCATCTCATCAACTTCGAAGTCACCCACAAATGCGAAGGCGAAATCACCAGCGTCGCCGAAGCGCTCCCTGTAAACATCAGCCATCGCGGTCACATCGAAATCAACGAGCTGATCGGAGGTGGGGAACACGAAGTAGCGGGGATCATCTCCGTAATAGCCCTCGTTCGCCGCCTCATCAAACAGGATGCTTGGGATGTCGCCACGGGCGGCGTCGAGTGCAGCCATCTCATCGAGGACCGCCTCAACCGCCACCGGATCGAATCGAGGGGCAGACATATAGAGATGGATCAGCTGAAAGAGGGCCTCGACGTCATCCGAGGCTGCATTCCCGGTGATTCCCTCTCGGGTCTCCGTTATCCAAGGAAAGACCTGAACGAGGCGATCTGCTAGTAGACGCTCGAGAGTGAGGGCGTCTGCTGGTCCGACGCCAGATCTCGCCAGGATGTCAGCCATGAGGAAGGTCTCCGCAAGATCCTCGATGGCAACCTGAGAAGTTCCGCCAAAGCTCTCTACCAGCGCGAAAACCCCACCCTCCGCGATAGAACTCGGCCAAAGGAAAACGGTGGCTCCGTTTTCGAAATTGAGGGTCGTGTACCCGAACTCGGTGTCGATCTCTTTCGACACAACCGAAGCCGGCTCTGGCGTGGCCATGAGAGCCTCCGCGGTCGTCCCTCTGTCATCACGTTCGACAACAGTGGAAGCCGCCACTTCGTCGATCACCTCGTCGATCCGAGTGCCGTCAGGAATGGCAGGATCTGCGTCGTCCGGCCCGACTGCCAACACATGTGGGCCCAAAGCAGCCCTTGCCGAGAAGGCTGCCTCGACCTGTGAACGAGTCAGCCTCTGGAGCACCCCGGCTTCCGCCTCGAAACGCTGTTCCGCACTCATCAGGTGGGCTCCAGCCAGGTGATGAGCCATGATCTGGTCGGCGAAGAAGACATCCTGCGCGGTCTCCTGCTGCTGCCGACGCTGGTCCGACGCGGCTTCAAACCGAGACAAGGCTCGATCGAACTCGTCGTTGGTGAACCCGAATTCGTTGACACGCTTCGCTTCGGTGAGGAGGGCTCGGAGGGCGTCTTCGACCTGTTCAGGTCTGGTCTGGACATCGATGCCAACAAGGCTGATCGCACGGGTGTAGTCGAAGTTGAGTTCGGAAGCACCCAGAAGAGGTGCCTCCCCTTCCAAAGCGTCGTCATTGAGGCGACTGGCGAAAATATCCAGGGCAATCGCGAGCGCTATCGCACTCTGAAAGTCGCCTACGGTCGTCAACGGCTCTGATACTCCAGGCCACGTCAGCGTCACCGAGGCGCCGCCGGCCTCCTCATCGGCAAGATGCCCGCTCCGAGACGCCTGCGATGGGGTGTATTCGGAGGGTTCCCTCTCTCGGGCCAGACCGCGGTCTTCGAGATCATCGAAGGCGTCAAAAATGCGGTCCTCCATCTCACCCAG
>CAXMPK010000004.1:0-2219 GCA_964195405.1 uncultured Acidimicrobiia bacterium | reverse complement strand
TCCTCCTGGAGACGGGCGATCTGGGCCGTGAGCAGCCTTTGCGACTGCTCGTCTACGGGGTCGCCGAAGTCCTGCTCCTCGAGGTCGCTGATCTCATTGCGGATTTGATCTACCTGCTCCGAGTAGGCGCTCAGCTCTTCCTCGACTGCTCCCACCCCAATCGGAGCGGCGTCCAAATACCGAACGCGCATTGTCGTAGCGACATCAGTAGCCACATCCTCATCAACATCAAATGCGACGAATACGATCTGGCCGTCCGCCTCGTCCACCGTCGAGTCGATCTCAGCTGTTCCCGGTTCCAGAACGGATTGGTTGACGCGGATTGCAACCCGCTGGGACTCGTCGATTCTCCCCCGTAGCTCACGTCCCGACTCATCGTCGCTTTGGCGGATCAGAACCACCGACGCCTCGGCCCTAAATCGAGGCTCGATGCTTTCGTTCCTGAGTGTTGCGAAGGCGACGCCAGCCAGCAGACCGATCGTTCCCACGATCAACAACGCCCACCATCTGAGGCGCAAGATGAGTAGCAGCTTTTTCAGGTCCAAAAAGCCACATCCTCGAGCTCGTCCAGGTTCAGCCTCTCATCCGACTGCCAATTCTGCCAGGCGACCTGGTGGAGGAGGGTTCTCAGACCCAGTGCATCGCCCGCCTCGGCTTCCTCACGAAGCACCTCCAAGATGTCGTGCATGGTGGCAGGCGCGGGGAATCCAGGTTTTGCGATCCGAATCTTCGGGTGTGCGCTTACGGCGAGCGGCTCGATTGAGAGGATCTCCGTAATCTTCTCGCCCGGTCGCGATCCCGTGACGATCACCTCAATGTCCCGACCGGGGACGAGTCCGGCAAGCCTGATCATCCGGTGAGCGAGCTCCTCGATACGAGCCGGCTCACCCATGTCGAGCACAAATACCTCGCCTTGTTCGGTAAGGGCCGCAGCCTGGAAAACCAATTCGATGGCCTCGCTCACCGTCATGAAATATCGCGTCATCCGCGGGTCGGTGATCGTCACCGGGCCACCCCGCCGAATCTGCTCCATGAACGTTGGGACTACGCTCCCACGGCTCCCGAGAACATTCCCGAACCTCACCGACGCAAACTTGCATTGAGGATTGGTGGCAGCGGCCGACTGATTCAACATCTCGGCAATTCGTTTTGACGCGCCGAGCACACTCTCAGGGCTGACGGCCTTGTCGGTCGAGATCAACACGAATTGGGACACCCCGCTCTCTTTCGAGGCTTTTAGCAAGTTGGCGGTTCCGAGGATGTTTGTCTTGACGGCCTGGTCCGGGTACGCCTCGAGGATCGGAACGTGCTTGAGAGCCGCTGCATGAAAAACAACATCCGGTCGGAGATTACGAAACGTACGCATCATGTCAGCCTCATCCCGCACGTCCCCCAAAACAGGCGTGACCATGTCCGCATTCGACCAGGACAACATTGCGTCGTGAAGAAGCGTCTCGTCGTGATCGAGTGCTGTGATCTTCGCCTCCAGCTTCAACAGTTGTCGGACCATCTCGGATCCGATCGAGCCCCCGGCGCCGGTAACCACGATCTGCTTTCCGGCGAGAAGTTCGGCCGCTCCGGTCAGATCCGTTGACACGGTGATCCTCGGGAGCAGGTCGTCGAGTTCCAGGTCGCGAATGTCTGTGAGCTGCCCTGCGTCTCCAAGCGCCTCCTCCTGGTCAGGGAGGATTCGAAGCCTCACCTCGATGTGCATGCACCCGTCTACAAGGCTACGTAACTCATCCTCGCTCATCTGCGCCGCCACCACGACTTCGTCGACTTTCAACTCGACGACGATCGCCGGTACATCCCGGAGTGCACCTATTACCGGTCGTCCCGCCAGACGTCGAGGCTGCTGGGTGTCGCCGATGGTCACGAAGCCGACCACATTCCGTGGGTGTTCACTGGACCATCCGTGGCGAGCAAGCTCGGCCGCCGCGCGGCCGGTTCCCACAACCAGGGTCGTCACTAGCTTGGGCATGTCGTCCATCCTCTTGAAGGAGAACAGTCGAGATCGAAACCTGAGCGCTCCCATACCACCAAGCGCCACGAGGGATCCCACCGCGGCGACAGTGAGGGGCATGATGCCCGGCTGACTGGTGACCGAGCGAAACGTCACAATTCCAGAAATGAGCAGAACGGACGCGGTAGCGGTGGCGAACACGAGTCTCATGGCCTCTTCGACGCTGGCGTACTCCCATACGTGCCCATACGCCCCG
>CAXMPK010000003.1:0-27584 GCA_964195405.1 uncultured Acidimicrobiia bacterium | reverse complement strand
CACTGCGCCAAAATAGAACACCGCTCGATTGTCGGAGTCACCTGCGACCGCAACTGAGCGCCCGCCGCGGGGCGGACCGATACAGCGAAACGTCATATTCGCCAACAGGCTCTGGGCCACTGGCGTATCGAGCAACCTCATAATCGCGTGCACCTCTTTGGTCTTGACAACGGTTGAGCGAGGCTAGCGGGGCTTCAACTCCGAGTACCCGATCAGACGATGGGTCAGTCATGAAAGACAAACTGCCATCCCGTCTTTGTTGTAATCCCGTCTCTTGGTATACTGATTACAACGTCGTGACGCTTCCGGCGACGTAAAACACGGAAGCAACAAACTCGGTTAGGACTTTTGGGCCTCGCCACTTCCAGACGCAGGGAGCCGGCAGGTCCATTTCCTATTCTTGGCGGGCATGGCCTGACCTGACTTGGCCGGGTTCATATACCCTCGTCGAATGCTTAGCGACCATCCATCAGTTCTTGCCCTCCTGAAAGAAGAATTGGTTGGCTGGCTCACCACTATCAACGATGCGAGTCAACCACAAGCTTCGCCTGTCTGGCATGTGACCGATGGAGACGATCTAATCGTGTACAGCCGCCCCAACGCTCGCAGGCTCACCAATCTCCAATCCCACCCCAAGGTCTCGTACAATCTTCGAGGAGACCCCCAAGGCGACTCGATCGTGACCATGGAAGGAACAGCCCGGCCCGATCCCAACACGCCGAGCCCACTCGGTGCTCCCGACTACATGTCCAAATATACCGAAGAAATGATCCGTCTTGGCTGGAGTGTCGAGGAGTACGACCAGGAGTTTCCCATCGCGATACGGATCACCGTCACCAGAATCCGAGCCACCTAGACCAAACATCATGCGCTGAATGGAAACGGCGAGGATGACGCGCACAATTTTGTGCCTTCAGTCTGTCGCCCGAGTCTATTGGTTGTTCGTCTGTGTTGATGAAGGCTGATTCGGGTCGGTCCCAGCAGGCAAGATACTGTTGGGCGAGGCGATTCGCCGCCACGGGAAGGAGAAGCGATGGCATCGATGGACTTCGAAGCAAACAGCAAGGCAATCGGCGGTACAACTGATCCGCTGCCGTTGAGGCTGCTGAGACCATTTGTGGACTGGGTTGCTCGACGCCAGGCGTCAGTACACGTCAAGCTGCTCACTGGTTTCCTCCTGATTGCGGTTCTGCTGTTGGCTCTCGGTGTTTTCAGCATTGGAGTCCTGACTCGCGTGGACAGACAGGTGGAAACGCTGGCGGCGCTCCACGACCAGACCGACCTTTCCCGGGACTTGATCTACGCAGTCACTGCTCAGAGTCATTTCCGGGCGATGTCGCTGGTAACCCTGGTCGACACCTGGGATGACAAGATCTACGTCGCTAAGGACGGGTTCGCTGCGAACCTTTCGACCTTGCGAGCGATCAGTATTCCTCCCCGTTCAGAGTTCTTCGACGAAGTGGAGCGAATCAACACCCGGTTTGAGGCCGAAAGCCTGGAGGTCTCCGATCTGTATCACGCCAGAGATCTGGATGGGGCGTTGGACCTTCATATTCAGGTCGAACATGAGACGTCACACGATCTCGAAAACCTGCTCAATGCTTTCATCGCCGAATCTGATCAGCTTGCCTTGGTGGAACGTGAAGCTTCTGAAGCGAACCGGTCTCTCTTGACATTCGCCGTAGCCGCGTTTTCTGTGACCAGCCTCGTCGGGGCACTTCTTCTCGGAGCTGTCTTGTCCTGGTCGTTGATCCGACCGGTTCGCAAGGTTGACCAGGCCCTCCGTTTGATCGCCGATGGGGACTTTGATCAGCGCGTCGTCGTTGAGAACCGTGACGAGTTCGGCAGTCTCACTACCAGTCTGAATAAGACGACAGCTCAACTTGGTGATCTCTACACCGACCTAGAGACCCTGAACACCGGCCTCCAGGAAACCGTCGAACGCAAGGTCGAGGAGCTGAACCGAGCTGCTCGGCTTAGGCGGTATGTATCTCCACAACTAGCCGATTCAATACTTACCGGTGACACCGAAGTTGCCCTAAGTACGAGCAGGAAATATCTAACGGTGTTCATGTCAGATATTCGCGGATTCACCGAGATGACGGAACAGATGGAGCCAGAGCTTCTTGTCGAAGAGTTGAACGAATACTTCGACGAGATGACCAACATCGTGTTCCGACACGGTGGGACTATTGACAAGTACATCGGAGACGCGATCTTGGTTTTCTTCGGCGACCCAGTACCCCAGGACGATCATGAACAGCGGGCGCTGAAGATGGCCGTAGAAATGCAGGACCATGTAGAAAGTCTCACCGACCGATGGACTGCGACCTACGGAGCACCCTTCCGCATTGGTATCGGCATCACGACGGGATGGGTCACTGTTGGCACCATCGGATCTTCAGCTCGCAGCGACTACACCGTATTAGGAAACGAAGTGAACCTGGCGTCCCGCCTCGCGGACAGGGCAAACGCTGGTGAAATCCTCGTCAGTGAGCGCACCATGAACAAAGCCCCGGCGAGTTTCGAAGGCGAGGTAGTCGACGAGGTCACCCTCAAGGGAGTATCCCGACCCATCAAGGTCTATTCCCTGAAAAGAACCAAAGCTAACTACTGACATGACGAATCACCAGAACATGATGCTGGGTCATGGCTCAGTGACGTTTGGTTCGGTGCCTGAGAAAACTCATGAGCACGGCACCGCTCACAATGACGATTGCAGTCAGGTCGACTGCGGGGACCCACTCGGCGCCATCGCCCGTCAGGACCCAGGATCCGACGGGGCGTGCATACAGCCCAAACCCTCCACCACCTCTTTCTGAGCCGGGCTCTCCCCCAATCTCGGAGCCACCACCACCACCTCCGGCCACCCATGCGGCGGGCAGCAGGACAGCTCCGTCCTTCTCTATCGGATCGCCGTAGACGATCCGAGCTGTGAACTTCTCCTGGATTCTCTCGATAAGTGTCATGTTGGCTGCTTTCTCTCGAGGGGCCTAAGGTGAATACTGCCGGACAGCATCTCAGACGGCATCCTGTCATGGGGAACAATCTTCTCCGTCAGGTTTTGCTCCTCCTTGCCTCTGTTGGATGTTTCCATAGCCTCCGACTCCTTAAGTATTCGTACATTGTACGACATGTCGTACGTAGTAAGGTTGTCAAGTGAATCGAATGCAGCCGTAAGCTGAAATCAGATGGTTACCGAGACTGACACCACAACACAGCCGCGGATCCCGCTCACCAAAGATCGGGTGTTCAGCGCTGCGATCAAGATTGCCGATCAAGATGGTCTCGACGCTCTCACCATGCGTCATCTCGCCGAAGAGCTCGGGGTGGAAGCGATGTCGCTCTATTACCACGTCGCCAACAAAGAGGCCGTTCTGGACGGAATTATCGACGCCATTATGGGCGAGATCGAAGAGGCAGCCGGCGGTTTCGGACCCAAAGACGACAATCTCGACTGGAAATCAGCTTTGCGTCAAAGGATTCTCACCGCACGTTCGGTGATGCTTCGTCACAAGTGGGCGCCGAGCGTCTTCGAGACACGAACCACGATCAGTCCGGTGGCGATGCGCTATTTCGACGCCCTACTCGGGATCGTTCGGGAAGGAGGCTTCTCATACGACCTCGCCCATCACGGGATGCACGCCCTCGGAAGTCGCAGCCTCGGCTTCACTCAGGAACTCTTTGAACCGGAGAACCCGGACAAGACCGATGCCGAGGAAGCCACGGCAATGATGGAGCAAATGGCAGATCAACTTCCCTACATGGTGGGAATGATGATGGAGATCAGTCATGACGACCCGGATTCGACCATCGGCTGGTGTGACGACGACACCGAATTCAACTTCGCCCTTGATCTGATACTCGACGGTCTCGAAAGACTTCGAATCGCCAGCTGACGTCTAAGCAACCGTTGCTATAGCAACGTGTAGCGAAATACCAACCCTGGTGCACACCAGATTCGCATATCGCATCCTCCCCTTGACAGCCTTACATTGTATGAGTACCTTACGTCGTACAACTTACAACGTATGAATTTTCGCAATGTGAAATAGGAGGACAAATGAACGACATCGAAGCACGAGGTCTGGTCAAGACGTATGGCGACGTGGTCGCCCTGGCCGGGCTCGACCTGACGGTTCCCAAAGGAACAATCCTCGGCCTGCTCGGACCAAACGGCGCCGGGAAGACCACCGCGGTTTCCATTCTGACCACGCTCCTCCAGCCTGACGCCGGCACCGCCACAGTTGCGGGAGCAGATCTAGTGGCTTCCCCTGGTGAGGTGAGGAAGCGCATTGGCCTGTCCGGTCAATACGCGGCCGTTGATGAGCACCTCACCGGATTCGAGAACTTGGACATGATCGGACGGCTCTATCACCTGGGAGCGAAGAAATCGAAGATCAGAGCCCGTGAACTGCTGGAGAGATTTGACCTCGCTGAAGCCGCCGATCGGCCAGCCAAAACCTATTCCGGAGGAATGCGTCGCCGTCTCGACCTCGCCGGCGCTCTGGTAGCCGAGGCACCAGTCCTCTTTCTCGACGAGCCGACGACTGGGTTGGATCCCCGCAGCCGCATCGAGCTCTGGGCGGTAATAGGCGAACTCGTTGAGCGCGGAACCACTTTGCTGCTCACAACCCAGTACATGGAAGAGGCTGACCAACTTGCCGACGACATCGTGGTAATTGACCATGGTCGTGAGATCGCTCATGGCACCGCGAATGAACTGAAGGCAATGGTCGGCGGGGAGCGGATCGAAATCTCTCTCGAACCCGGTGCCAACGTCGAAGATGCCAAAGGAGTGCTAGCGCGATTCTCAGTGGGTGACCTTCACATCGAGGATCGAACGGTGACCGCTCCTATCGCGGGAGGAGCGCAAACCCTGACCGAAGTACTTCGCTCCCTCGATTCCGAAGGGGTCAAGCTCGCAGACGTGGGCTTACGCAAGCCGACCCTCGACGACGTGTTCCTATCCCTCACAGGTCATGTCGCTGAAGAAGGCAGCGAAGAGACAGCTGACAACGAACAGCACCAGATCTTGGAGGAGGTGGCCTGATGCAGAAATTCAGCTACGCACTTTCCGACGGCTTTGCCGTTGCCAAGCGAAACGTGATCAAGATAAAGCGGGTCCCTGAGGTCCTGGTGTCTGTCCTGATCTCACCGATCATCTTTGTGCTGCTTTTCGCATACGTGTTTGGCAGTTCCATCGACATCCCGGGCAGCTCTTATCGGGAATTTCTCATCAGCGGCATTTTCGCAATGACGTTGGTATTCGGTGCAACCCTCACCGGAGCCGGTCTCGCCGACGACATGCAGAAAGGAATCATGGACCGGTTCAGATCCCTGCCCATGTCACGGTCGGCCGTGGTGTTTGGAAGAACAGCCAGCGATGTGATCTACAACGTGATCTCGTTGATCATCATGGCCCTGGCCGGGCTGATCGTCGGATGGCGAATCCACAATGGGATCGGCAATGCCCTAATTGGGTTTGGCCTGCTTCTGCTATTCGCATACGCCTTTTCCTGGATCATGGCTTACGTCGGGCTACTTGTTCCCAGTGTCGAGGTGATCAACAACGCATCGATCATGGTGATTTTTCCCCTCACGTTCATTGCCAACACATTCGTTCCTGCCGAGAATCTGCCAACTCCTTTGCGAATCTTCGCCGAGTGGAACCCGGTGTCAGCGGTCACCCAGGCTTCTAGGGAGTTGTTTGGCAACATCCCAGCGGGAACGCCAGAGCCGATGGCATGGCCACTTCAGAATGCCGCCCTCTACACACTCATTTGGGTAGTGATCATCATCGCCGTCTTCGCCCCACTCGCGGTGCGTCGATACAAGATGGCGAAGACCAAGAGCTAGCTCAGGGAACAAGTCTCAGCGGAGGGTCGATATGTTGTGTCCCAGGTGACTTCGATCCTGCAACTTGAACATCGTGTTTGGCAGGCTGTCATGGACAACGACGGCGAGCAGCTGGCAGTGATGTTCCCAGACGACTACATCGAAGTCACGGCCGATGGCAGGAGGGTGATGAAGGACTCGATCGTCGAGATTTCACCGCAGGTGGATGACATCGATTCGTACCAGATAACCAAGCCCTCAACCATCGAACTCGGGCCTGACACAACCATTCTGAGTTATCACCTGGTGCTCAACGGGAGGTTGCAAGGCGAGCTGATTGAACCTCCCAACCGGTGGGTCGTCTCCGTCTGGCGTCGTACCAACGAGACCTGGCAGTGCTGTTTCTTTCAGCAGACCACGGCAGACGAGTGAATCTGAGGGACGAAACCATTGTTGAGCGCCGCCACCGAGGTTGGCGGCGTGAGGATCTTCACCGTTACGCCCCGAGGACGTGGGTTCGGTGGACCCCAGCCGTCGAATGTGAAAGCCTGCAAATGGTGGTCCGTGACCAGCTGAGGCTCGCCGTTTGACGGACTGACAACAACCGTCCCGGTCGGTAGGGAATCAAGGTCTGCGGTCCAAAGGATTCGATCTCGTGCTCGAGACATTCCTCGGCCGCGTCGATAGCGCTCATGGGCAAGTCGTCGATTGAGCTCCACCGCCAACAGGGATTCGTCGGAGTCGGTTGAACAGGTGACGGCATCACGAAAGGCGAGGTAGACGTCTCGACGACAGAGCCCACATGGTCGATGCCCCGCCGCCAGCGCCGCCGCATCATCCAGAAAGAACAAAGGGGTCCAGGACCTCGGTGCATTCAGAGGATGTTTCCAATCACGGAACTCGGTCCGACAGGTGATCCAAAGTGATCCGTTGTGATGCCGTGTCAACTGTCCCTTGTCATCAACCAGGCAACCCCGGTTTCCGGTGAAGAGACCACGCGCCTCAACGGCGTGAAGATCGCCCCAAGGGTCAACCCTGTTCCGAAGTGGCATGGCTCTCCTGTCTATTCGTCGTAGCCAGGGTGTCCGACCATCGTTCCCGCCGTGTCACCGACCGGCATCAGTGGCAGATGCGGCATTGAGCCCTGAAGACCCTTCATGATGGTGAACATCGTCGCGGCCGGCTCAAGGGAAATAGTCGCCCCGTTGGCACCCTCCTGTGGAGTCGCCTCGATCAACTCCAGGGTCTCCGGGTCAAGATGGACGACGATCGAAGGAGTTGTGTATTGAATGGCGCCATTGAGAACGAGATGATGGGTCTCCCCATCTACCCTCGACTCGATTGAGGTGTCGGAGAACATCATGAAGGCGTTGTCACTCTCCGCCTCGAATTCCTCCCGGTTGAGATAGAGACGCGGCTTGTCGACATATGGCTCACCGGACGTCGGACAAGCGGTGACGCAGTTTCCGCACTCGTTGCAGAAGTCACTCAACACCGCTATCTGGAAAGCCTGGTCGGCGGAAAACCACCTGGTCCCCACGGTCTCGACACCATTGGGCCCCACCAAGAGCTCGGGAAGTTGGGCACGCACCGACTCGGATTCGTATGTGAGCAACGCCATGTTGGGGCACACTCCGACACACAGACTGCAGACCTCGTGGCAGTCGAGACAGCGACCTGCCTCTTGTTTGGCCTGCTCGGCCGTGTAGCTGAGGATCGTCTCATCGAATCCCTGACGCTGGTCCACCGGGGTGTGCTGGATGGGTGTTCGATACTGTCGACGGCCACGCCGGAGCATCATGTCAGCCAGATCGACCGGACGATCTTCAGGTTGGGGAAGCTGGCGAACCTTGCCATGGGCTTTGGCAATGGCGGCAGCGACTGACTTGCCGTCGGCCGCAGCCTTGACGATCGACGATGGGCCGTCTGCTGCCACATCCCCACCGGCGTACACGCCGGCGAGGGACGACTCCTGGGTCTCCGGATCGACGGCGATGTATCCCCACTTGTTCAACTTGGGAGTTTCGTCACCGAAGAAGTCGAGAATCGAGTGTTGACTTATCGCCAATAGCAGTGTGTCCAGCTCGAGCTCGAATTCGGAGCCGGGAACTTCAAACGGGATCTTCCGCTTCGATGAGTCCCGTTCACCCCGATACTCGTTGCGAACGCAAACCAATCCGTTGAGAGCGCCAGATTCGATGTTTAGGGCCACGGGTCTGGCCAGTTCCACCACCTTGACACCCTCTTCGACACTGGCGTGAATCTCTTCGGGGTCGGCGGGCATCTGATCAATGGTTCGTCGGTAGATCAGATTGACCTCACTGGCACCGACCCGAACCGCAGAGCGAACACAGTCCATCGCCGTATCCCCGGCACCGATGACACCAACTCGTGGCCCGATCGGAATCGGGTGTCCCTCCCGCACACTTCTGAGAAAGGTTATCCCGTCGAGAATCCCGTCGGCCTCCTCGCCGTCGAGGTCGAGCTTCTTGGCGAGCTGTGCACCCACCGCGATAAACACCGAGACGTATCCGTCTGCACGAAGCTCCTCGAGGGTGAAGTCAACACCAGCCTTCTGGTCATATCTGACGTCCACTCCCAACTGCGCGAGGACCTCCATATCGCTGTCGATCTCGTGCTGGGGAAGACGATAGGTCGGGATCGTCCCACCCACCATGCCCCCGGCGTAAGGGTGAGCTTCAAAGACCGTGACGCCGAACCCGGAGTAGGCGAGTTCATGAGCTGCCGATATTCCGGCCGGACCGGCACCGACGATCGCAACCTTGGCCCGCGTCTTCGGATTCGCTATCAACATCACCGGTTGGGCCTCCTGGTCCATGATGAATCGCTTAATCTGACGGATCGCCAACGGCTCATCGAGGTGGGTCCGAACACATGTGTTCTCACACAGGTGATCACACACCCGACCCAGGATCGAAGGGATCGGGTTGTCCTCCCGAGTCAGAGCAACAGCGTCGAGAAGCCTCCCGTCCCTAACGGCGTTCATGTATTGGGGGACCTTCTGGTCGACGGGACACTCATCGAGACAAGGCGCCTCAATACAGTCGAAGTAGCTCAGTTTTCGTGGCGTCTTGGAATGATCGGTGCGAAATGAGTTCTTCTGGTATCGCCAATCACTCCGAACATCGTTGGCCAGTTGGCGAAGATTGATCATGGTCGCCGCTTCGAGGTCCGCCTCAAGGTCCGAATCGAGGTCCGCCTCGAGAAGTGACTCAGAATCGTCGTCATCCAACCCCGCTGTTTTGATGGTGTAGTCCCGAAGGTCGGATGCCCCGACGTTTCCCATCTCCGTAGTGAGGTTTTCGGTGTACTGGAGCATCCGTAGATAACCACCAGTCTTGAGAAGGTCAGAACAAACGGTGACGCTGGCCATTCCGGAGCGCAGCAGGTCGGCAACGTTGAAGCAGTCGGCGCCACCGGCGAAAGACATCAACAACTTGTCGCCAAAGTCTTCGCGAATCTTGGAAGCAAGGTTGACAGTGACCGGAAACAGTGAGCGACCCGACAAGTACATCATGTCGTCGTCGGCGAAGGAGTCACGCCAGTTGTTGACCTCGAGTGTGTTGGTCAGCTTCACTCCGAAGGTCACACCGACCTCACCCGCGAGACGATGCAGGTTGTGCAGCATCGGCACCGCGTCGACATACATCAGGTCGTGTCCGAATGCCTCGTCTGGGATTGGAATGTCGTCGAACCCGAGGTCGATGTTGACAATCTCCCGAACTGGATCGGCGCCGAGCAGGGTCGGATTGAGTTTGACCGAAGTGTTGAGGTGGCGATCCTCCAAGAGATAAGTGCAGATCCTCTCGATCTCGTCGGGTGGGCAACCGTGCATGGTCGAAAGGGTGATCGAGTCGGAGAGTCGGCTCGGTACTTCGATGTCTCTGATTTCGGGATAATGCTCAGCGACGATGTCGATGTAGCCAGGCAGATATTGGGAAGCATCGTCCATGATGTCGAAGAACCACTGAACGTTGGGCTCCAGCATCCCTTCGAGGTTGTAGCCAACGCTCATGTTGAAGATCATTCCCGGGGTGTCGCCAGGCCAACCAAACTTGTGGTGGAGGGCGTGGATCAGAACCCATGCCCGCAAATACTCGTCGAAGGACTGATAGACCTTTAACTCCTGAGACCACTCAACGTTGTAGCCCTCATCCTCGATCTCAATGCACGGCTTGGATATTTCCAGCTCATCAAGGGTCTGGATGGTCTTCAGCTCGAGGAAGCGACCACCGACCAGCCACGAGACGATGATGTTCTGTGCCATCTGACTGTGAGGTCCGGCAGCCACCCCGAAAGGGGTGTCCATCTCGACCCCGTATTTTGTGACACGAAACGGATCGTCCCGGCTTGGGACAAAGAAACCCGACCGCGGCACGTTGAATAGCGAATCCTTCTCTTCCAGCTCGATGAACACCCAGTCGGTCAACTGTTCCATCGTGATCGGCTGGAAACGGTCGGACATCCCTACAACCTGGCGTGAAGCCGCTTCGCTTGTTCGGCCGCTTTCGCTCGCACCTCAGCGGCATCGACACGGGTGGGCTCGCCGTCGGCATAGACCACCTCATCGTCCAGCTTCACCTCCACAGGAGTCACTCCCGGTGTGAAGGCAAGATGCCAGGGGTCCATGGGGTCATATGACCACGTCACCCTGTCGTTTCTGGCCTCGGGCATGATCTCCCAGCCATTCTCCAGCCAAGACCATGCGTCGTCTGGGCCACAGCTGACATCAACCGAGCGCTGCATGACGTAAGCCAGACGAAACGATTCGATCACATTGGCCCCGATGCCATCGGTGCCTAAGGCGACTGGATTGGAGAAACGGACCGGGTTGGCGTATCCCACCGCATTGTTCAGGTTGGAGCGGGGATTGTGAAGAATGGTTCCTTTGAGACTGTGATCAGTAGGCAGGTGCACTCCGTGGGCCAGCAGCCAATCGTCGCGGGTGAGTCCTTCCAGCCTGCTCGGCGCCTCGACGTCGTCTACCCCCTCGGCAACGTGGATGTGGACACCCGTGTCGAGATCGGCCGCTAACCCGGCGGCGGAGCGAAGCGAGTCATCGGAGCAGGTGAAGGCGGCATGAATACCGACATAACCTCGACCACCGGCCTTGATGAACCGCTGGTTCTCCTCGAGACCGCGGCGGGCACCGTCTTCACCATGACGATCGGTGATCCCGTATGCGCAAAGAACACGCACCCCAACTTCGCCACAAGCCTCGGCAATGACGTCGAGCGATCCTTCGATGGCGTTTGGTGACTCGTGATGGTCAACTATCGCCGTGGTACCGCTTTCAAGTGCCTCGAGGGAGCCAAGCATGGCCGACCACCTGATCATCTCCAGGTCGAGAGCTACGTCGAGACGCCACCAGACTTGTTCGAGAACCTCCTGGAACGAAGTAGCCGTCTTTGGTGGCGGCGGCATCCCCCGCGCCAGCGTCGAGTAGAGGTGGTGGTGAGCACAGACCAGGCCGGGCGTGTTTGCGATCATGACGTGTTCTCCCGCTGCTGTCGCATGAAGACCAAGATCAATCGTGCCGATGTCTTAACAGAATGTCAACTGGCAACATCTACCGCTTCACTCGACCCACCCCGGGTCGCGTTGAGGTAGTTGTAGATGGTGATTCGGCTCACCCCCATGAGATCGGCCACCTCCTCAACCGCACCCCGCAGAGCAAAGGCTCCCCTGTCATTCAACGCCCGGACAACCTGCTGCTTCTCCTCCCGACTCAACTCGACGAGGTCACGGTCCAACTCTGACGTGATCTGATCGACCATTCGCCGCACCGCTCCCTCCAGCGATTGCAGACGAATGCCTCCGATTACCTCGCCCTCCCACTCGATGGGCACATCGAGATGGGTAAGACGCTCAGGGGCAATCGGTTCGGCTCCTACTGCCTCGAGGACTGGGAGAAGAGCTTGCAGTACCGGGTGTCTTTCCACCAGCGGCTCGGACATGTCGGGTTGAGTGATCGTGACGGTCACCCGGGTGGCGCCCTCGGAAAGACAAGCGGCGAGAGCCGCACCGACGGCCTCGAGAACGTCTCTCGATGTGCCGTCGACACTGGTTCCAAATGGACCCATATTCACTTCGAGACCGGTCTTCTCGACCGCAGCCAAGGCCTCGGTCACATGCGGACCGGGATTGCCCTCCTCAAAGGGCTCAATAGTGAATTCAGCCACACAGATATTGCCTTCACTGGCGTTCTCAGACATCGGTTCATCGCCAATCGTCTCGCGAGGTCGGCAGCTTAACAATTCATAAACCCACCCGCCCCTGCAACTCTCACGTTTGGAGCGCGGCCACCTCAGTGTTGAAGACGTCGATCAGCTCGTCGATCGGGTCTGCCAGCTCTTGAACCAGAGTCCAGTGGTCCCGGTCATACCACTGGGCATCCAACGCCTCGGCGGTCTTGCCCTGCTGTTCGACCCAGGTGTAGTACTTGAGGTTGTGGATTCGCTTGCGATCCCAATACCCGAGCTCGTGAACATGGTCGGTACCCGCCCCCATCAGATAGCGATGGAAGGATCCAGCAGCGTCGAGTTTGGTGAGCTCACCTCGATCGAGGGTCATCTCGGTGAGTCGACTCTGATACATCTCCAGCGAATCAGTGGCGACGGTCAAGACAACATCGTGGCCATCGAGCTCCTGGTGCTTGGCCAGCTTGATGGCCGACAGCAGATTCGCAATACCGGAAATACCAAGCAGCGGAAACTGCTCGACAATGGCGGCCTTGACTCCCTGATCGATGAGAAAGTCGATGCCGGCGGGTTCGTTGAACAAGCGAAGGAGGTCGACACTTGCCTCGTCGTCGAGACCGACCACGAAATCGGTGTTTCTGACGTTGTGCACCCAGGGAATGTGCTTATCACCGATGCCTTCGATCCGGTGTTCGCCAAATCCGTTGTAGAGCATGGTCGGGCACTGGACTGCCTCACCGGCGGCGATCTTCGACCCAGGGAAAAGTGACTTCAAATAGTCGCCGGCGGCGATCGTCCCAGCCGATCCGGTGGTCACACTCAAACCAAAGAAGCGGTCGCCTTCATTGAGGGCACCCGCCAGAACCTCCGCCATAGCCGGCCCGGTGACCGTGTAGTGCCACAGGTAATTTCCGTATTCGTCGAACTGGTTGAAGATCATCAGGTCTTCACCCGACGCCTCCAACTCTTTGCATTTGTCAAAGATTTCCTTCACGTTGGACTCTGAGCCAGGCGTTTTGATGATCTCCCCGGCAACGGTCTCCAGCCACTCGAACCGCTCCCTGCTCATTCCTTCGGGAAGGATTGCGATCGATTCACATCCCAGTAACGCCGAGTCGTAGGCGCCACCGCGGCAGTAGTTGCCGGTTGATGGCCAAACGGCCTTCTGTCTTGTTGGGTCGAATTGCCCCGTGACCAGTCTTGGAGCAAGACACCCGAAAGCAGCGCCAACCTTGTGGGCACCGGTGGGAAACCATTTGCCGACGAGACTGATGATCCTGGCGGATACTCCCGTCAGTTCTGATGGCCATTCGACGGCGTTGACGCCCCCGAACCCTCCTCCGTGGACAACCGGCTCGTTGTGCCAAGAAATCCGGAACAGATTGAGTGGATCGAGATCCCAAAGACCCACATCTTTCAACGAGTCCTTGGCTTCAGCAGGGATCAACTCCGGGTCCCGCATTTGGGCGAATGTCGGGACCACGATGCTGCGTTCCTTTGCTCGCCCGATGGCGGCGCGAAGGGTCTCCTCGTTCTGGGTCAGGTCGATCATCGCGGCAGATTATGGCGCGCCAGTGGTGTGTCGCTCAATTGATGCCGCGGTGTCACCGAGTCATCAGCGTCATTTGGCCAGAACGCGCAACGAAGTCGCAACCTTTGCGATTGTTCCGCGGTCTAAGAGAACCCCGACCAAGTCGAGCATGCTAAGACGGCTGGCGGCAACTTGTACGTCGGTAACAGGCCATAAAGGAGAACAAATGACAACGGAAGCGGGCACAGACCGCACAATCAATTATGCCTTCCTGCTCGGAGGTCTCACCGCAGCGATATTCGGGATCATTCTCCTGATTCGTCGCGAAGAGGCCATAGGGCTACTGGCAATTCTCCTTGGGCTGTGGTGGTTGATCCAGGGGGCGTTCATGCTCTTCTCGGTGTTCATAGATCGTGAGGATTGGGTCTGGAAGGTGATTCTGGGGATCCTCGGTCTGACTGCCGGCATTGTTGTTTTGGCCAACCCGATCGATAGCGCCACCTTTCTCGGCTCGGCCCTAGCCATCTTCCTTGGGATCATCGGACTTCTGATTGGGATCTCGGCCATAATCGGCTCATTCCGAGGCGGGGGATTCGGAGCATTGTTGTTTGGCTTGGTGAGTGTTGCCATCGGTCTGCTCTTCCTCTTCAACCCGTCAGATTCGGCATCGTTAGTGGTAACTCTCTTCGCGGTTCTGCTGCTCATCGACGGTCTCGGCGCCATCTGGCTGGCGGTCAGGGACAAATAGCCACAAATCCGATGCTGGGGAAGAACTCCTTTTGAGGCGTCGCGGGTACGGACCCTGAAAGATCCGTACCCGGGTTAGTTAGTCTTTGACGTCTTATGTCAGATCTTCTCGCACGTCACAACGACGTTCTCGCCCCGGTCATCGGATTCAACACCGCCATCAACGCCGTATCGGCCGAGGGTCTCTGGATAACTGACCCGGACGGCAATCGTTGGGCCGACTTTGCATGCGGCACAGCGGTCACCAACCTCGGGCATCGTCATCCGGCTGTGGTAGAAGCCGCCAAGACTCAACTCGACCATCTGATTCACTCGGGGATGATCGTTCGCTACGAATCGGTGGTGAGGGCCGGCGAGAAGCTCAGAGAAATCACCCCTTCCACTATCGAGAAGTTTGGCTTCGCCAACTCGGGCGCCGAAGCCGTTGAGGCCACGGTGAAACTGGCGAAACACACCACCGGTCGTCAAGGAATCGTGGCCTTCCGAGGTGCGTTTCATGGGCGCACCATGGGCTCGGTTGCCTACACAACCTCGAATGCCAAATACCGGGATGGCTATCACCCGGTCCTCGGATCGGTGTTTGTAACACCATTCCCGCACGCTTACCGATGGGGGATGGATATTGACGACGCGGTCGACCTTTCAATAGGCGAACTTCGCTTGATGTTCAAACATGTCGTGTCCCCCAAGAACATTGCGGCATTTCTGGTCGAACCCGTCCAGGGCGAAGGCGGGTACATCCCGGCTCCGCCACGATTCCTCGACGAGTTGAGAGCGATTGCCGATGAGCACGGCATCCTGTTGATCTATGACGAAGTCCAGAGCGGATTTGGGCGCACCGCCGAGTGGTTCGCGACCGACCATTTTGACGCGAAGCCTGACATCATTGCGATGGGGAAGGGCATAGCCAATGGCTTCCCGCTCTCGGCGTACGGCGCCTCGGCAGAGCTGATTGATTCTTGGCCAGCCGGTTCACACGGAACCACGTTCGGAGGCAACCCGGTAGCCGCGGCAGCTTCAGTGGCAGTAGTGGAAACAATGGAGGAACTCCTTCCACATGCCCGCGAGCTCTCTAAGGAGTCGTTTGAGCGATTCCACGAGCTGGCTGACCGTCACGAGACGATCGGCGACATCCGGGGACTTGGTCTCATGATTGGTGTCGAATTTGTTGAGGATCGCGACACGCGCGTGCCCGACGCCAAGGCGTTCAAACATGTTGCGGCCCACGCCTTCGCCCGTGAATTGATAATCATCGAGTGCGGGCCGGACGGGAACGTGCTCCGCTTCATTCCGCCGCTCATCACCACACATGAGGAGCTGGAATGGGCGATCGAGCTCGTTGATGAGGGCCTCACATCCTGGGAGCAGACCCCCTAAACGGGAAACCAACGCAAACCTCAGCTACTACGACCCGTATCCGGTCTCGAACCCGGTCGCTATCTGCTCAGCTTCGTCACGATGAGCGGCGTTCTAAACGCCAGTCACCACCGGGACCTTGGCCATCGCTTCGTCGATCCGCTCCTGCGGGTGCTCATAGTCGACGAGATCCCCGTCGAAGTACGCCTGATAGGACCCCATGTCGAAGTGTCCATGTCCGCTCAGGTTGAAGAGAATCACCTTTTCCTCGCCCGACTCTTTGGCCTTCTCCGCTTCGAGCATTGCCTCGGCCACCGCATGGGTTGGCTCCGGTCCGGGGATGATTCCCTCGACCCGTGCAAACTCCACGGCCTTGGCGAACGTCTGGTTCTGATGGAGTGATTTCGACTCGATTAAGCCCAGTTCCTGGAGATGTGAGACCAGGGGAGCCATCCCGTGATATCGGAGCCCACCGGCGTGGATTGGATCCGGCACAAATGGATGTCCAAGGGTGTGCATCTTGACCAACGGAGTCATCTGACCGGTGTCACCGAAGTCGAACTGGTAACTGCCGCGGGTCAGCGATGGTGCAGCGGCCGGTTCCACGGCCCTAATCACCGGATCCATTTTTCCGGCCAACTTCTCCCTGACGAACGGGAAAACAAGACCCGAGAAATTGGAGCCGCCTCCGGCGCAGCCGATAATGACGT
This sequence comes from uncultured Acidimicrobiia bacterium, assembly GCA_964195405.1. Lineage (GTDB taxonomy): Bacteria > Actinomycetota > Acidimicrobiia > Spongiisociales > ZC4RG35 > CAXMPK01. Next base: position 11,181 of record CAXMPK010000003.1, on the reverse strand, counting down.
CTGGAGTCTCGTCGACCATGGCCATTTGCTTGAGGGCTTCCTCGCCTATCACCGTCTGATGCATGAGCACATGATTGAGTACTGAGCCAAGCGAATACTTGACGTCGTCATTGGTGGCGGCAACTTCGACGGCCTCGGAAATGGCGATACCCAAGCTCCCCGGCGTATCAGGATCAGATTCGAGGACCGATCGTCCATAGTTGGTATTGCTTGACGGGGACGGATAGATGGTTGCGCCAAAGGTCTCGACAAGGGCCTTGCGATATGGCTTCTGCTCATAGGAGGCCCGCACCATGTAGACCTCGCACTCCAACCCGAACAGCGCACACGCAAATGCCAGAGCAGAACCCCATTGCCCGGCGCCGGTTTCGGTTGAGAGCTTCTTGACCCCGGCTTTGGCGTTGTAATAGGCCTGGGCGACAGCCGTGTTGGGCTTATGGGACCCGACCGGGCTGACGCCTTCGTACTTGTAATAGATCCGGGCCGGGCCGCCGATCAGCTTCTCGAGGCCGTGAGCTCGATATAGGGGCGAAGGGCGCCACATTCGGTAGATTTCGCGGATCTCCTCGGGGATTTCGATGTAGCTGTCGGTTGACACTTCCTGAAGGATCAAATCCATCGGGAATAGCGGAGCGAGATCGTCGGGACCGATCGGCTCATGGGTGCCCGGATGGAGAACCGGTGGCGGTGGGGTAGGCAAGTCGGGGACGATGTTGTACCAATGCGTCGGAAGCTCGGCTTCCGGGAGGATGATCTTCGTGGCCATGCCGGGAAACCTAGGCGCACTGCGACAGTTCGTGCCGACGATCTAGCCTGAGGCCATGAGCCCACAGCCACTACGAACTCGTCGGATGCTGCTGCACGATATGGGCAAGGCGGGTCTCGCCATCATGGTGTTAGGTGTAGCGGCTTGCTCAGACGACGGCGCGGAGGAACCCACAACCACTGATTCCACTGGCGAACCAAACACAACCGCCGTCTCATCGGCTGACGCGAGCACAACCACAACCCCCGTCTCATCGGCTGACGCCAGCACAACCACTTCGACTCAAGCAGTCAGTTCGTCCGGCTGGCAAAGAGCCAACCTCGGTTTTGTTTCCGCTTACATCCTCTACCGCAACGGCGTGGCGGCACTTGTCGATACCGGTGTCACCAACAGTGAAGGCCAAATTCTTGCCGCGCTCGGTGAGATCGGACTCGGGTGGGATTCGGTGGGCCACGTTATCGTTACCCACAATCACCCGGACCACCAGGGCAGCCTCCAAGGGGTGATGGTCCGAACGGCTGACGCTCCTTGGTACGCCGGAGCGGGAGACATCGGAACCATCAACGCTACGTCGAAGGGGAACGTCGTCGGTGACGGTGATTTGGTGTTCGATTTGGAGATCATCGAGACGCCGGGCCACACCCCGGGCCACATTTCTGTGCTCGACCGGGTCAGCGGGGTTCTGGTTACGGGTGATGCCCTCAATGGTGCCGGCGGTGGGGTGGCCGGTGCCAACGAGCAGTTCAGCCAAGATATGGATCTGGCCAACGCATCGGTCGGAAAATTGGCTGGGTTTGACTACGACGTCGCCCTCTTTGGCCACGGTGATCCGATCCTCAACGAAGCATCACGCGCAGTGGGAGCCCTGGCGGAAAGTCTGGGCTGAGCAGCGACAGGTGGAACTCCACGACGTCCTGGCGGCGTTGGGCATCATGGTCGGATGGATCGGCATTGTGCTCGTCTTTCTCCCCGGTCTTGCGATCCAGGTCGGAACCATCGCCGTGTGGGCATGGGCCGATGGGAGCACGGTCGGTTGGCTCCTTTTCGCAGTCAGCCTGGTAGTGGCCGGAGCCACCACCTTTCTCAAGTATCAAAGACCCGGGCGCCGACTCAAGGAGTCTGGGGTCCCCACTGTTCACCTGATGGTCGCCGGCCTGGTGGCAATCGCCGGATTTTTCGTCATTCCCGTGGTCGGAGCGCCGATTGGATTTGTCTTGGCGATATATGTTCTCGCTCTTGGGCGAGTGGGTCAAGCCCAAGCATGGTCGTCAACCAAGGCTGCTTTGAAAGCGATCGTCCACGCAACGGGCATCGAATTGGCCGGTGGCTCGGTCATCGCTCTGCTCTGGGTGGTTGTGGCTGTTTCTCTCTGAATTCAATCCTCGCTCGAGGTTTCGGCCTTTTCGGCTATCTCGGCGACGATCTCGGCATTGGCGAGAGTGGTCACATCGCCTAGCTGACGATGTTCCGAGATGTCTTTGAGTAGACGTCGCATGATCTTTCCTGATCTCGTCTTGGGAAGGTCTCCCGTGAATACGATTGACTGCGGCTTCGCAATGCGGCCGATCGAGTCCGCGACATGCTCTCGAAGTTCGTCGATCAACGCATCATCCCCGGTTGTGGATCCTCGAAGCGTCACAAATGCAGCAATCGCCTGACCCGTCAACTCGTCCTTGCGACCGACGACGGCTGCTTCAGCAACCGTCGGATGACTGACCAACGCCGACTCCACCTCGGTAGTAGAGATGTTGTGACCCGATATCAACATGATGTCGTCAACACGACCCAGCAACCAGAAGTAGCCGTCTTCGTCGCGTTTGCAACCATCGCCGGGGAAATAGCTCCCCGGGAACCTGGTCCAATAGGTGTCGATAAACCGCTGGTCGTCCCCGTAGATGGTCCGAGCCATCGACGGCCAAGGTTGTGTGATGGTCAGGAATCCGCCGCCACCTAGTGGAACAGACTGGCCTTCCTCGTCGACCACGTCGGCAGCGATACCCGGAAACGGGACGGTGGCCGAACCGGGCTTGGTGGCGATCGCCCCGGGCAAGGGGGTGATCATGATCGCACCCGTCTCGGTCTGCCACCACGTGTCGACGATGGGGCAGGTTCCCTTGCCGATGTGCTCGCGATACCAGATCCAAGCCTCAGGGTTGATGGGCTCTCCGACTGTGCCGATCAACCGCAAGCTCGAGAGATCGTTTTTGTCGACATGCTCATCGCCCCACTTCATGAAGGCGCGAATCGCCGTCGGTGCGGTGTAAAAGATCGTCACCTTGTATTCGTCAATGATCTGCCAGAGCCGGTCGAATTCTGGAAAATTCGGGGCGCCCTCGTACATGACCCCGGTAGTTCGGTTGGCGAGGGGCCCATAAACGATGTAGCTGTGACCGGTGACCCAACCAATGTCGGCCGCGCACCAATAGACATCACTGTCCGACTTGATGTCGAAGACATATGAATGAGTGGTCGTGATTCCAGTCAGATAGCCGCCCTGGGTGTGAACGATGCCCTTGGGCTTTCCGGTAGTGCCCGACGTGTAGAGGATGTAGAGCGGGTCTTCGGCGTTGAGCACCACTGCGTCGCAGTCTTCCGACTGGCCTTCGACCAGGTCGTGCCACCAGACGTCACGACCTTCGGTCATTTCGACGCCATGGTCGGTGCGTTTGACCACGACGGCATGGGTTACGTCAGGCGTGGAAGCAAGAGCGACGTCGGTGTTCTCCTTGAGGGGCACCACGTTTCCACCGCGCCAGGCACCATCCTGGGTGATGACGATGCGGCAATCGGAGTCGAGAATCCGACTGGAAAGAGCATCTGAGGAGAAGCCACCGAAGACCACCGAATGGACAAGACCCAGTCGGGCACAGGCCAACATCGCGATCGGCAGCTCCGGGATCATTCCCATGTAGATGGCAACCCGGTCGCCTTTCTGGAGCCCAAGACTCTTCAGACCGTTGGAGAAGCGATTGACTTCCTTGGCGAGATCGGAATAGGTGAGAGTGTGGGTGTCTCCGGGCTCACCAACCCAGTGGTAGGCGACTTGGTCTCCGTGGCTTCCGAGATGACGATCGAGGCAGTTGTAGGAGAGGTTGAGCTCACCGTCTTTGAACCACTGGTAAAAAGGTGGGTTGGAGTCGTCGAGAACCTCCGTTGGCTCTCTGAACCAGGTGATGCGATCGAGCGCCTGCCGTTGCCAGAAGGCAATGGGGTCGGCTGCTGCTTCGTCGTGAATACCTGGCTTGGCGTTGGCCTGAGAGCTGAACGCCTCGGAGGGGGGGAACTTGCGATTCTCTTGGAGCAAGTTCTCCAAAGCCCGTGACATGAACTACTCCTCCTCGATAATTCGGTCGTCGGAACCTACCAGCGAGCGCGTCCGCCACCACATGAGAACCGCGAGGATGGCGGCGAGATACATGACGAGGTTGCCGGTGTAGGAGTAGATAGTGCGGGGCGAGGCGATGAAGTGTCCCTCCTCGAATATCTCCCGTGTCCCAAGGCCGGTGGTGAGGTGCGAGCCGATGATCGTCGACTTACCAGTGACAGCGGCATGTATCACCGGCACACCTAGTTCGCGCGAGCGCATCTGGCTCATTCCTATCAGTTGGTCCGACGTTGCGGCGTCCGGTCCGTAAGAAGCCTCGTTGGTGGCCACCGCAATCACGTCTGCACCGGCTCGACGATGTTGGAGGGCGTACCTCGAGAAGGCTGCCTCGAAACTGATCACCGACCCGAGCTTGAAATCTCCGGTGTCAAATACCACAGGCCCATCTCCCGGGACCATGTCACGGGGCACCCTGTCGAGGGCTGGTATCCACTCGAATAGTGGACGCAACGGGATGTACTCGCCAAACGGGACCGGGTGCTGCTTTCTATACTCGCCGACGATCTTCCCATCGTGATCAAAAACGACGTTGACGTTGACCCACTCGGTCTCGCTGACAGGCCGATCGCTCCCGACGAGCATCCACGAATCGAGACGGCGTGCCTGGCCCCCGATCGCATCGCCAACTTCGGGGTTGAGCACGGGATCTGCATTGGTCGAACCCGTTGATCCCTCAGACCAGACCGTCAGCCATCTCCGGGGATTCTCTTCCAGCGTCTTGGTCAGGTCGAGATGCTGTTGGTATGTGCCCAAACGTTCGTTGGGGGGACAATGCTCATAGGGACATGGTGTCGACCCCTGGACAATTGTTGCGATCGGTCCGTCAAAGCTAATGCCCACATCCGCTCTCGTCACCACGGTGAGAACGGTCACCAAGCCGACCAATCCGACCACCCACCACAATGAAGGCTCCCATCGCTTGGTAAGTAGGACGGCACCCAACCCACATACCAGCACAACAAGAACCGTCAGCCCGCTGCCACCGATCAACGGCGCCGGGTTAGCGAGAATCTCTACGTCGGACAACGCATAACCAACCGCCCCCCACTCGAAACCACCAGTGGGGAATTGGTAACGAATCAGCTCCATCAACGCCCAACCACCCACCGCCAACGTCAGCCAGACACCGGGCGATCGCCTGTTGTATTTGACCAGCCACCACCCGTATACGACAAAAAATACTGCCTCCACAGGAACCAGAATCAGGGCAATCAGCTCGAGTTGGGCCAACCACGACAGCAGCCAACCAAAGAAGATGAAGCCATAGACCGCGCCTACAGCCAGCCCCTGCTTACGCGTTTCGGCCAGGCGAAGCGCCGTGAGGAAGGCTGTCGTCCCAACGAGGATGAGCCAACCCGGCCCATACGGCGGGAAGGCCAGGACCGAAACCACTGCACCCGCAGCAGCGAGAAGAACCGCTTTCACCGACGGCAGGGTAGGAATCGGGTTGCGCGTGTGCATTGCACAAATAGAGTCCTGCAGATGTGGGAAGGCGATGTTTGGGTAGCTGTGCGTGCCGCGAGGGCCGGCGCCGACCTTGTAAAGGCCGGGTTCTTCCAGCCGCTCGAAACGGAACTCAAGGGTGCGGTTGATCCAGTCACCCAGGTGGACCGTGATGCCGAGGAAGCAATAAGGGCGGTGATCGCTATCCACTTCCCAGAAGATGAGGTTCTTGGTGAGGAAGGTGGAGGGGGGAGTTGGAGCGAAGGGCGGGTCTGGATCGTTGACCCACTCGACGGAACTGTCAACTACGTGCACCGCGTTCCCCATGTCGCAGTTTCGATCGCTCTGTGGGATGACGGTCGACCGCTGGTCGGCGTAATCGTCGACGTCGCCAGAAACGAGGAGTACGTAGCAGTCGAGGGTGAAGGTGCATCGCTCAACGGCGCACCGATTCATGTGTCGAACACGGCCCGTTTGGACGATTCGCTCGTCATCACTGGTTTCCCCTACGACCGGCAGAACCATGCCGGTGCCTATTTGAGGGTGGTGGAGCAGGTGATGATGCGCTCGCGAGGAACCCGGCGCTTCGGGGCGGCTGCCCTCGACCTCGCCTGGCTCGCATGTGGTCGCTTTGACGCCTACTGGGAGCACGGGGGGACCGCCGGCATCAAACCGTGGGACATCGCCGCGGGGTTGCTCCTGATAGCTGAGGCCGGCGGGACATTCACTGACGAAACCGGAGCCACCAACCAGCTGGAAGCTCGCGCCTTTGTCGGCAGCAACGGCAAGGTCCACGAAGACCTACGTGCCATCGTGGTCGACACCATGCCCGAACACCTTCGCTGATGTATCACGACCACCACTTCCACCCATTTGGCTACGCGTCGTTGGTCAACGGTCTCGAATTGATGTATGCCGCCAGCCTCGACGAAGTCATGTCCAGAGTCTCAGAGCGAGGCGAACACGTCGAAGGACCCATCATCGGGCAACGTCTCAACGACGAAACCCTCCGGGAGGCTCGACTCCCGACGGCAGTCGACATCGACGATGTGATCTCGGACCGACCCGTGCTCCTCTACCGATACTGCGGCCACATCGCCGTGGCCAACAGCAAGGCCATGCAGATCGCTGGTCTGTCGGCCGACACTCCGGACCCGGACGGGGGCGGCTTCGACCGTGACCCCAGCGGGAAGCCAAACGGAATTCTCCGCGAAACGGCTGTGGGGGTGGTCTCCCATGCCCTGGCACCCGACATCGAGGCGCCCACAGACACCGAAATCATCACAGCGCTGAGCCGGCTGCCGAAGATGGGCATCGGCTCGGTGACTGGCATCGTCTCAATGGGAGAGCCCGTCTGGTGTGGCGTCAGCAACGAGGTCGAGACACTGGTGAGGCTGGCACCCGACCTCCCCATCGATATTGATGTGTTGGTCATCGCAGCGCACCCAACCGACCTCGCCGAAGCCAAAGACCTGATCGACCGAGCGGAGGGACGGATCCGATTTCACGGATGGAAGGAGTTCGCCGATGGCAGTCTCGGCGGCCACACCGCAGCAATGCATGCGCCGTTCGCTGATCGACCCGACACGATGGGCACGGATCGACTCGACTTCGCTCAGGCCGCCGAGATGGGTCAAGCGGCCCTCGATCTCGACGGGATTGTTGCGATCCATGCCATCGGCGACCGAGCCAATGACACCGTTCTAGACGTGTACGATCAACTGCTCCGTCAAGGAGCGGACCCGTCAAGGCTTCGTGTCGAACACGCTTCGATTCTGACCAATCCGACTATTGATCGAATGGCTGATATGGGGATCGCCGCGTCAGTGCAGCCGGCGTTTTTGGCCTCCGAGGAGACCTGGCTCGAGAAGAGACTCGGTCCAGAACGGATGAGCAGGGCTTACCCGTTTCGCTCGCTGCTCGACGCCGGAGTTCCGCTGCTCGGTGGTTCCGATTCGCCGGTGGAGCTTCCTGATCCAGAGACGGGCATCAACGCGGCAGTGGTGCGACATGGCATCAACACTGACCAGGCCCTCACGAGGGATCAAGCTGAGGCTCTGTTCAACCCCCCATCTGGCTGAGAGTGTCAGCGATCAAGCGGTATTCGTCCAACTCGTTGTAGAGGTGGGCTGAAATCCGGATTATCTGATGTGGCCATTCCGGCCAAACCATCACCAGCGTCTCGAAGCCGGCGTCCAAAAGCTCCTGATTCAAAGGAGACAGCAGTCCTCCTGGATCCTCTCCACTTCGGTCGAACAGCCGGATCGCGAATAGTGACCCGACCATCTCATCTGGGGCCGGCGCTTGGATCGCGAGCACATCGCAAATGATCCGCCGAGCCTCCAGTGCCAGCTCGTGGTTACGTTTCATCACAGCAGGCCAGCCACCAGACTCCATTCGTCCGACAACACCGATGGCGTCGGGCGCAGTGAGCCAGGGTGTCATGTCATCGGTCCCCACCCAGTCGAAAAGACCGTGGTATTGGCTGGCTCCATCCACGATCGGCGTGTTCCATGCGTGTGAGATGACAGTGGGCACCGTCTCGTCGATCCGGTCGGCTCTGGCGTGGAGAAAGCCTGACCCTTTGGGAGCACACACCCATTTGTGCAGATTGCCGGTGTACCAGGAGGCGCCGAGGGCATCGAGACTCAAGGGAACCTGACCTGGTCCGTGGGCGCCATCGACTAGCACCGGAACATCAGGCTCCACCTCCGAGACAATCTCCTCGATCGGAAAGATCAAACCGGTCGGCGAGGCGATGTGATCTATGACGACAAGACGGGTTCGGGCGGTAATCGCATTGAGAACACTGTTTAGGACCTGGTCCGGACTCTCGATCGGAAACGGCACTTCCGCAACGACTACCCGGGTCCCGCGGGTGGCGGCCGAGAACTCCAGGGTCTGACGGACCGCGTTGTAGTCCTGGTTGGTTGTAACTATCTCGTCACCGGGCTTGAGCTGAGGCTCGATCGTCCGTATTACGGACGCCACCCCCTGACTGGCATTCCTGACAAAGACCAAACCGGCCGGAGCCGCGCCGACAAAGTTCGCCAACTCCTGACGCGCCACGTCGAGAGCGTCCGTGTATTCGTTGAGGATGAACCCAGTGGTGTTCGCCTCCCAGCGAACCCTCCACTCGATCTGGCGAGCTTGCACCTCGAGGGGCACTGCTCCAAACGAACCGTGATTGAGGTGGTGCATTCCTGGTGAAAGAGACCACATTTCCGAGACGGTACAACGACGTTACGCTGATTGCCCCCATGTCATATTCAACCCTCACCCCTGCCCAGATCGAAGATGGAACCGACCAGGCCATTGCTGAGGCCCAGTTGGTTCTCGATGAGATCGTCGCTCACAAGCATCAGCGCACCTTCGAGAACACCATGCGTCCGCTCGATCGTATCGCCGACATCCTTGCCCACTCCCAAACCAATTTCGCCTTTATGGGATACGTCCACCCCGATAAAGACGTGCGTGACGCAGGGAAACAGGCCGAGGAGAAGAACAGTCAGTTCGGCGTCGAAATCATGTTCCGGGAAGACCTCAACGACGCGGTGCAGGAATACGCTTCCACCGCGGAGGCCGGCGCCCTCGTGGGTGAGCAGGCACGTTTCCTCGAGTTCACTCTCCGTGATTTGCGGAAGGCGGGTCATGATCTTGACACCACCATCCGCTCTGATGTGAAGGACAAGACAGAACGCTTGGTGACTCTCGGAGTGCAATTCCAGCAGAACATCGACGAATGGGACGATGAGATCCTGGTAACCCGCGACGAGCTCGACGGATTACCTGACAGCTTCATCGACGCTCTCGAAATCGATGAGGAGACCGGCAAATACAAGGTGACAATCGCCTACCCCCACCTGATCCCGTTTGTGGAGAACGCCTCGAGTCGGCCCCACCGCGAGGAACTGCGTTACAAGTTCAACACCGTCTCGATCGAGGAGAACGGAAAGATCCTCGAGGAGGCGGTCGTCCTCCGCCAAGAGATCGCCGAAGCGTTCGACCAGCCGACATGGTCCGATCATCGGCTCGAAGATCGGATGGCGAAGAGCCCCGACCGGGTCAAGGAGTTTTACGCGGGCTTGCGAGGAGCGTTAACCGAGAAGGGTGAACAGGAACTCTCAGAGATCTCCGGTCTCCTGGAGGCCGACACCGGCGACAAAGTTGTACAAGTCTGGGACTGGGGCTACTACGACACCCAACAGCGACGGACCGAATACGGGGTGGACAACTTCGAAGTAGCCAAATACTTCCCGCTTCCCCAGGTGCTAGAGGGAATGCTCGAGCTGACGTCAGAAATGTTTGGAATCAGCTATCGCGAAATCAAAGACTTCGACCGCTGGCATCAGGACGTCCAGCTCTTCGCCATAGATGATGTCGAAAGTGGCGAAGAACTCGCCCGCTTCTATCTGGATCTGTTCCCTCGCGAGGGTAAGTACGGCCACGCCGCCGAATTTCCGCTGCTGCTGAGCAGACGTCTCGAAGACGGTCTGTACCAGAACCCACTTTGCGCGATGGTGGCGAATTTCACCAAACCCACCGACGACGCTCCGTCACTGCTGCAACATGGAGAGGTCGAAACGTTCTTTCACGAATTTGGTCATGTCCTCCACCAGAACTTGGGGAGGACCGAGTTGGGACGTTTTGGAGGCACCAACGTCGAGCGCGACTTCGTGGAGGCACCCAGCCAAATCATGCAGCATTGGATCTGGCGCTCTGACGTACTGAAACGGTTCGCACGCCACTTCGAAACCGGCGAGCCGATTCCTGACGAGCTTGTCGATCAGCTGGTCGCCGCGCGCAACCTCAACAAGGGGCTTTTTCAGCTTCGGCAGATGCAATACGGGTGGTGGGATCAGGAAATGCACTCCGGACCTGACCGCGACCTCCATCAGATACATGAAGAAGGGTCGCAGATTTCGCTCATGCCAACCCACGAAGGAACGTATGCACTTGCGTCCTTCGGTCATTTAATGGGAGGATATGACTCCAGTTACTACGGCTACATGTGGTCGGAAGTATTTGGTGACGACATGTTCTCGAAATTCGAGGACGAAGGTGTCACCAACCCCGAGGTAGGCACGGCTTACCGCCGCGCAATCCTCGAGAAGGGCGGAACGGTCGATCCGGACGAAATGCTCAGAGATTTCTTGGGAAGAAAGCCGAACAACGAGGCGTTCCTTCGCAAGCTGGGGATTTCGGGAACCAAATAGTGGTTCCGGTTCGTCATAAATAACATGGAGCAAGGGTTCAGGAGAAATCCGAAGGAATTACTCCAATGTCTCGAACGTAGTTCGAGACACATTAACCCCCGCTTAACCAGCCAAGTGGCACAATTTGAGTGCACCGTCAAGGAGTGCAGTCGATCCCGACTCAGGAATCACCTGAAGCCGATGAACGTTTCAATAGAAGCGGCCCAACCCAGGAGGGCCAAGTAAATGAGTGACACAGTTAGAGGAGCAGCCATCAAGGGCGTTACACGTCCGTCGAAGAGGTTTGCCACAGATCGTCTCTGCGCCAAGCGGGGGTGTGAGACAAGACTTTCTCAATACAACAAGGCGGAGTACTGCCACGCCCATGCACC
>CAXMPK010000002.1:0-53713 GCA_964195405.1 uncultured Acidimicrobiia bacterium | reverse complement strand
GATCGCCCACACAAGGCGAGAGGTTTTTGCAGTACTCATTACAAACGTGTTCTCGCCCATGGCGACCCTCGAGCGGACGTGCCCATTAGGAGGGTTGGAGGTGTAGGCACGATTGCAGACGACGACTATCGCTATGTGCCAGTGCCACTTGAGCTCCGTTATCTGACGAAAGGCGCAGCGTGGATCGGCGAGCATCGACTCGTGATGGCGCACCACCTGGGTCGAGCCCTGGCATCCGACGAACAGGTCCATCACATCAATGGCCTTAGGTCCGACAATGGACTCGAGAATCTAGAGCTGTGGTCGACCTCTCATCCCAGTGGTCAGCGGATAGAGGATGTACTCGAGTTCTGTATGACGATGCTCGACCGCTACAGCGACCAAAGCGTGGCAAGGCATCCCTCAGGGACGGCCTGAGAGGTCGCAGTCCCGAGCGGGTTCGAACCGCCGTTTCCGGCTTGAGAGGCCGGCGTCCTAGACCCCTAGACGACGGGACCATGTTGTCGAGTCGACTCATGTCGACCCTTGCTCGGGGGGAAGGACTTGAACCCTCAATAACAGAGCCAGAACCTGCCGTGTTACCAATTACACCACCCCCGAATACGCATCACATCTTGGTGACGCAGGGTGAATTGACAAGGATAATCGGAGGGTCATGGCAGTGAGAAGTCAGATCAAGGCACCAACCGCGGGCCGGCGCTGGCTGACGCCCGCACGGTAAGTGGTTCACTCTCGTCGACAAAGACGCCCAAAAGCCCCAATTCGACAACACCTTCGATCGTCACTGAGACAGAAGACCCATCCGGACTGGTCGCGATTTCGGTAGATGTCAGATCGACATCTTGAAATGCGATTGAGCTCAATGCGAGGTCCCGGGCACGAGCGGGATTGAGAATCAGCTCTCCGTCCGCCCGGTAGATCTCTTCGTCTATCCCAGACGCCGCTGCAATCGCCGCCGAGTCGGCGACCGCAGCAAGTTCTCGTTGCAACGCAAGACCTCGCCAGAAGTCCAATGCCATTCCCCCAAACAGCAAAAGCAGAAGTGAAAGACCCAGCATCCAGATGGTTGCGGAGCCCCGCTCAGAGGGATTCACGGAAGACTCCGGTATAGGTCGACTGGCTCGACATGTTGTGCGGTCACCCAGAGCCCGCCCACCGCTCCCCAAGGGGTGACGAACAGAGGCGCCCATACCTCAAGCTCCACAGAAACCGCCGATCCCCGACCCATCGGACAGACACCTGCACCTCCGGGAAGTGAACCGGGGACGGAGCCGCACCAACCGAGACGCACCAGCGTTTGGTCCAGGCCAAAACCGGCGGTGGCTCTCGACACGACGTCCGAGCCAGAACTCACATCCAAGGCGAGTACGGCCGCCCGTGCCGCCTCGGCAGCGGCTGACTCAGCAAATACCCGGCGTTCTGACCAGGGTCCAAAAGCTGTCACTACCAGAGCTACCGGCAGCATCAGTACGGCAACCGCCATAGCGAACTCGACCGCGGCATGACCCCGATCCATCACGGTCCCAGTTCGATGACGGCCTCCGCTTGGAGGTCGAGAGGAAAGTCAGGTGTCAGAGGACTCCATGATTCAAAGACCACCGTGGCGCGGGCAATCATCACCGACCCTGACTCCTCACATCGCACTATGAGGGAGTCGGCCATACGGCCACCGAGCAGCTGGCCGATCACATCTCCCGCAACGAACTCACACTGCCCCGGGGACACCGTGATCGCACCGGCCCGCGCCCCTTGTTCGAGCCCCGAACGTATTGCACCCCGTCCGTATTGGACTGCTACGACATTGGCAAAAGTGACGAAGAGAACGAGGGCAAGAGCCGATGCCAGCAAGAACTGGACCGAACTCATGCCCCGCTCGCTCAGCCTCCGAGCAACGACGCCCGCATCCACGAGACGATGTCCACCCCAAGGGCCTGAAGCGCCCCCCAGATGACCACCAGCGCAGCGATCGCCAACGCAGCATTGCCCATCAGCTCCGCTGTGTTCAGTCCTCGCTCGTCTGTGCGCAGGGCCTGGGCCCATGCGCGGATTGCCAGCATCATGAATTACCTCCTCATTGCCAGGCTGTTATCAGGTACGGCAGAGGTGCCGCAACAAAAAGAATCAGAACCGGTGCGAGAATCGCGATTGTCGGCACCAACATCGCCGCACGACGTTTGGTCGCGGTGCGTTTGATCGACTCTCGCCGCGTCTCGCGAACATCCTCGGACAGCGCCAGCAGAGCTGATGCCAGATCTGCACCACGCTCCTCTGCTGTCGCCAGTAGGCGATAGGTGCGAGAACAGAATGGCTCCGGAGTTAGCTCGGCTATCCGTCTGAATGCGTCGGCGCCAGCCCAACCGGCGCGATGAAGCCTCAAAGCCTCTTCGAGTTCGGACACGACCTCCCCGTGTCCTCTCTGCGTTGTAGCTCGGACGGCCTGAATCACACCCCCTCCGGTCCTGACACGCAGGGCTAGGAGCTGATTTACCGTGTAGATCTCAATCTTCATCAGCTCACGCCGGGCCTCAATCGCCTTGTTGAGCTGACCCCTAGTGCGAGTTGCCCCCACGGACAGTCCGAGGCCAACGAGAAGTAACCGCACACCAAGACTGGCTCCGATGGCCTGGCCGATGGCCATCGCCAACACCGTGGACACCACCACAGACTTGAGTTGTCTGATTCGATATGCGCTGGACATATCGCGTTCGGACGAACCACGGAACCAGCCGGCCTGACGGAGCTTGAGAAGGGTGATCTCGCCCCCACCTCGATCGATCAACCACGCAAGCCGGTCGGCCACGTCGGAGAAGATCGGTCCGAAAATCAAACCCACGGTGCCGGACATTGAAGGGGGGCTGCTGTTTGGGAACGTCGGTGACAAATAGGGCTGAAGACGACTACGCAAACGTCTAGGGGGAGGCAACACGAGTCTCACCAGACCGCCGACCGCGATAGCTGTGAGCAGAGCACCCATAGTCTCGGCTGCCATCACAAACCGCCAAACACTCGTGGTTCGGGTGGCTGAGCCGACATTTTCGAGGCGATCGCCACGCCTATGAGACTGAGGACTCCACCTATCGCCACAACCAACACTCCCGTTGATGTCGAGTAGAACTCTCGAAACGCGCCGTTCCTTGCGGTAATCGCCACCAGGACAAGCCACGGCAGCACAAACACCACGCGGCTGTTGATCTTTTGTTCGAGGGCCTCGGTACGAACCTGCTCCATCGTCCACAGATCTCGGGTCGTTGCGTTGGCGAGGTCATCCAGTATCTCGGGCACCACAGTCCCACCGCGCTCGTATGCGAGAACAAGCACTTCGACTACTCGATCCGACGTCGGATCGGACAGGTCTTCGCGCACCATCTCAAGGGCGGCAACCACTCCTAGACTTCGCGAATAGACGCCGAAGCCATGGAAGGCTTCTCGCAGCGGCGTTGGACCAAAGGAAGCGAGATTCTCGATTGCCGTCGGCAGAGACGAGCCGGACCGAACCGAGGCCAGAAGATCTCGGAGCCCGTCCGGCCAAGCCTCTTGGACTGCAGCAAGGCGCACCGAACGTTTACGAGCGAAATAGGCCTTCGGCAAGGTCGCCACCACCAAGGCCGGCACCAGCGATACCGGGACCAGGCCCGTCAACGCATGAACCATCAGATAAGTGACAAAGCCGGCACCCAGGACCGTGGTCCAGAATCGACCTGTTGAGACATCGAGCCCAGCGACCGGCTCGCGAGACCGGCGACGTCTAACCGATTGGCCGGTGCTACGAGCGATGGACACCCCAACAAGGCCAACCGCTAGGGCGGTCGCAATGGCCGCGGCAACAATCACCACTCCACACCCCCTCCGCGACAGATCATGGGTAAAGAAAACGAGTCAGGGAGCACCGCCTCCAGAGTGGCGGCGACCGCCGGTGGGGGAAGGGCTCCAGTCCATTCCAGCGGGTCACCCAGTCGCTCTCGAACAAACAAAGCCTCGGTCGAGAAATCGGCGTGAAGCGAAGGGACCATCGCTCGAATCTCCATCGTCTCCCTGGCAATCCCGCCTTCGCTGTTTGTGCCACGATCGAGATGGACAACGAAGTCGATCGAGGATGCGAAGACCTTTTGCACGACGCGCTCAGGAACATTCTCTCCGGCCATCAGCGCTGCATTGACCAGGGCGTCCAACGCATCGCTCGCTGAGTTTGCGTGAATCGTGCAGGCCAATCCACACCCCGCGTTGGCGGCTCGGGTCAGCTCAAAAGCCTCCGAGCCACGAACTTCACCAACCACAATCAAGTCGGGTCTCATCGCCAATGTCGTCTTAACCAGGTCCCGCAGACTGATCTCGCCTGTCCCGTCAAGGGAAGGGGCTCGGGCCTCGTAATACGAGCCATGTATGAGGGGCACATGAAGCTCACGTACTTCTTCACAGGATCGAATGCAACGATCGGGTGGTGTTGCAGCGATCAAGGCTGAGAGGAACGAAGTCTTTCCCGATCCAGGGGCACCAGAGATGATTACAGACGACGAAGCCCACATTGCAGCCTTCAGGAACGAGGCGGCGGCCGCTGTCAGCGAACCAAGGTCGACCAACGATTCAAGGGTCTGGCGACGTAGGGCGTAACGTCGGATGGTGGCTGAAAGATGATCCCCAACCGGTGGAATCACGGCGGTTAGGCGAGCACTGTTTTCGAGAATGCGAGCCTGCACGATCGGGTTAGATGCGTCGAGTCTTCGGTCGGTCGAAGACAGGAGTTGCTCGATTGTCTGGCGGTTCTCTGCCTCAGTGGTAGGCATCGGCGAAGCGTGGAGCGAACCACCGGCAGCGAGGTATGTCAGACGGTCGCCCTCGATGAATATCTCTTCGATGTCTGATCGCTCCAGCAGGCGTGCAAGGGGCCCACGTCCCGTGACTGACTCCAAGAGACGATCAAGGGTTGCTCGCGGGTCGGCAAGAGACTTGCCGGTTCCAAGATGAGCCTGGCTTTGATACTCATCAACGGTGGACTCCAGTAGGACCCGGACCGCTTCGAAATCAGAGACAGGGTCGATCCCGCTTCCGTCGATTCTCGACAGCGCCTTTCGGCGGAGGGATTCATAGACGTCGGTCGTCATCTACCGCCTCCGTGATCACACGCGCAACACCTCTTACGGCTCTGATGAATGCGCCACGATCGGGGACTGTCCCTTCCCAGGACGATTCGCTCAGGCGGCGATCAAAGGGGAGAACCACCAGTGGAAATCCTGGGAGCGTATTTGCGATTTCGGCTCTGATCTGTGCCTGGTAGTAGGGCCGAGAGGGTGCCTTGTTGACGACTAGAACAAGCTGACGATTGTCAACTTTCTCGGCGATAAGCTCAGCCGACTTCATCAACCGACTCAACCCGATCGGGTCGGCCGAACCGACAATTGCAACTGTCGACAGCCGTTCGAAAATACCACCGATGGCGCGATCCAGGGGGCCAAGGTCCGCAATCACCACGTCGGCAATCAGCCCCAACGAATCAACCACGATTGAGAAGTCGGACCGGCTCAGAGGCGTAGCCACAGCGGTGTCGGCGACACCACCAACAACGGTGACGTCGCCTACTCGCTGGGTGGAAGTGGAAACCTCGCCCGTTCCATGCAGGTTTTCGTCGAGAAGCGTCCTGATGTTCGGATGTAGCGGAAGGTCGAAGCGTTGAGCGACACTCGGCCAAGTCGGATCGGCGTCGACAAGTACCACCGGCGTGGTCCGAGCGATCAGTGTTGACAGCGAGACACAAAGCTCCGTGACGCCAACTCCCTGGGCCGCTCCAACGACTCCGACACCAAAACCTCGACTCTTCCTCGTGAGAGTGGTTTCGGTAACGACAACTCTGTGGACGACAGCTGCGGTGGCCTTATCGACAAACTCCTCAGGTGCGGCCTCGGTTTCGATGACAGCGCTTATGCCGCACTCCAACAGTCGACGTTTGGCATCTGACCCATCCGACGGGAGGAAGACGCCGACCACTTCCGCTCCTTTGTGCTTGACGGCCGTTACCAGACGGGGGGTGAGGAACGAACAGATGTCGTCAATGAACAGGACATCGAAAGGCGAATCGATGGCCTGCTCGGGTTCCATGATCCGAGTGGTCACCTTTCCACCACCATGGTCGAGAAGGTGCCGGTGCAACCGGTCGGGCCATTCGCGTGCTGACGCCGCAAGGGCGATATCAGGAGCCAATATCGCTCCCAACTACCGGCGCGCCGGTTGATCTGAGCAGTTCCACCGAACCTGAAGCCATCGCTTCAGCCAATGCCAACGCCTGTTCAGCATCGACCCCAACCATTATGAAATAGTCGCCTGCCACACCAAATGCGTCCCCACCTTCATCGGCGATACCAATGACACCCACGTCGCTGACTACATACGAGGCTTGCCCATCGCTCACCGAGATGATGTCGACCCGGTCGCCCGAGCGGATGGCTCCTCCGGCAGCATGTTCGGGGCTGACCGGAATACTCATCGACCGCAATCCGGATGGGGCGCCAGGTTCAACCACTGCCGAGGACTCGATGATGGCGCCACCATCGATTGGCCGATCCACGATCCACCCTTCGGCAGCCAATGCCTCGGTTTCAGTGAGAAGCGAGTCGAGACCAGCAAACTCGGTGGAAACCGGAACCAGTCGGATGTCATCTTGGCTGAAGACGGTCCCCGCCGCTATAGGAGTATCAGCCACGGCGACCAAGGTTGTTGACGACTTGTCCTGAAGTGCGACGAAATTGAGAGCGAAGGCGAGTATCGCGGCAAGAGCAATCAGGATGTGCGACAGTGAGGGTCGCCAACGAACAGCCCGGCTAGCCGGTGGAAGGGTGCCCGCTTCCCTCGGCGTGGTTGAGGCGATGGCCACAATCCGGCAACCTATCTAACGACCTGAACGGAATGTCGAGAGCGCGAAAATATGGACCAAGAACAACAGCCCGACCCAAATCTCGGTGCCGAACTTCGCCAAACAGCAGGGGCGGAGTGGGCGGCTGAGGCCGCCGAGGATGAGCGTCTCACCGAGGTGCTTCGCCGTCGACGGCTCACTCTTGGTGATATCGCCAAGGAGATGGCCAATCGGGGCGAGAGAATCTCGGTCGAATTCGGAGGCCACTCGTTCACCGGGGCCATCATCGGGGCCGGGAGCGACTACGTCACGATCCAAGGGCCAGGTCAATTCGCGCAGGTGCGACTCGAGCGAGCCCGCTGGTCGATCCTCAACGCCGACGGTCCCCCGGTTGAGCCTGCAAACATCGCAGAATCGTTCCGCGCTGCCCTCCACGAACACGCAACAGCCGAGACCACGATCAGGCTTTCGCTGGACCGGGGAGACATGGTCATCGGCAAGATCACGGTGGTGGCGGCCGATCACCTCGAAATCGCAGACGTCGACAATCGACGGATCTACATTCCAATGGAAATTGTGCTGGGGACTATTCGATCGATTGACTCTCAATAACGCCGTCTTCCACGGCGGTCACCGGATGCGAACGAACGAACTCATAGATCTCATCGCGAAAGAACTTGAAGGTGCGGCCACCCGGGAGCTTGTAGGCCGGCAGCCGGCCCTCCCTGGCGTATTGCCGTACCATTTGCACGTTCATCCCCAGCAGCTCCGCCACCTGCGCCGCGTCGAGTATGGGGGGGTATTCCTCAGCCATGAGTCGTCCTCGTCATTTCACACATAATGGTACGAGACGCAGCCGCCGGGTTTAAGGGGGCTGTGTCAGATTGTTGAGAGCTGCGAGTCCTGACGTCTCTCCCACCAGACAACGAAGCCGATGCCAACCAGGGCTCCGATGCCGTTCGCCACCAGATCGAGGATGTTGTTTTCATAGGTGCCGACGTTCACGTCACTCGCAGCCGATCCGATCAGCTCTGCGATCTCGACAACGGCCCCTCCACCCATCACGACAAGCCAAGTGAAAAGGAGGAGACCTCCCCGGTGGTAGCCCTCCCCGGCCCAGAGTTTCATCGCCTCCCACGCAACGACAGCCAGCGCTCCCGAAGCCGCGGCGTGAAAGAACTTGTCGTAGCGGATCGGGCCTATGAACTCGACGGTGTAGAGAGGCAGACCGTCGACGAGCAACACACCGCCCAACATGTTGCCAAGTCCGACCAGCGAAACCGCCCACAAAGCATGAATGGGCCACTTCGCCCAAATGTGAATGAGTGCGAACAGAAAAAACAATCCAATGTTGATCCCGGTGTAGAGGTTGGTCAAGGGGCTGTCGATGATGGTCCCATAGGCGTACAGACCGATGGTGTAGACCACGGTGAAGATGAGGACGGCACGCATGCGCCGACAGGATGGCAGATAGGCTGTTGGTGATGGAAGAAACTCTGAAGCCGGATTCTGTCGACGAAGCATCGGGTGACGAAGCATCGTCCGAGGAGGTGCCTCCGGTCAGTCATCCCACCAAGCTGATACGGATCGCCTCGATGACCAGAGCGATGCTTGACGAAGCACGTCAGGCCCCGCTCGATGAAGGCGGCAGACAGCGGCTCGCCGAGGTTCATTCCCGATCTGTAGAAGAACTCCGTGAGGTCCTATCACCGGATCTGCAGGAGGAGTTCAACGAGATCATGATCCCGCTCAACAAGATCGACGCTTCGGAGTCAGAGGTGAGAGTCGCCCAAGCTCAGCTAATCGGCTGGCTCGAAGGCCTATTCCACGGGATCCAGGCTTCGCTTTGGAGTCAACAGATGCAGGCCCAGGGTCAGCTCCAGGAGATGCAGAAAGGTGCGTTGGACGCCCCGCCTCGATCGGGGAAGGAAGACGACCAGGCCGGTCTCTACTTGTAGCTTCCAGTGTCCGTCTTACACCACTAGCTGACCTTGCGCTCAGCGATCTGACGCTCGCGACGAACCCGCCGTCGCTCGCGCTCACTGAGACCGCCCCAGATTCCAAACTTCTCACCCATGTCAATCGCGTAGTCAAGACAGTCGCCCTTGACGTCGCATGCCCCACAGATTGATTTCGCTTTTCTGGTGGAGGCTCCTCGTTCGGGAAAGAACAGGTTGGCGTCGGCGCCACGGCAGTTGGCGTAGTCCTGCCAGGAAAGCTCACCTATCGCTAAGGCCTCAACGAGCTTGCTCTGCATTCAGGATCTCCTTACAGCGGTGTAATTACACGCTTGACATTATGGGATGGCGCGCGCGGCGTCAAGACCGGGTTCTGGGGCAACAGCCATATGTGGGTGTCGGTGGTCGGGTCCCGTGTCGGTTCGAGCGCACTCGGGACTGGCATAATGCGATCCCAGTGACCACCACCGTCGAAAAGAAGCGGGCTCCGTTCCCAATCGCCTTTTATCGCTCAGCTGTCGGCAAGAAATGGGTGATGGCCATCACAGGTCTCGCGATCATCCTTTTCGTCATTGCTCACATGGTGGGGAACTGGAAGATCTTCCTCTCCGATGTCAACGGCGTCCCCGAAATCGACCTCTATGCGGAGACACTCCGTTCTCTCCTCTTTCCTCTCCTCCCTGAAGGTGTGGTTCTCTGGATGCTCAGGACCGGACTGATCGTGGTGTTCCTTCTCCACATCCACGCCGCCTACTCCCTGACCCTCATGAACCGACGAGCTCGAACCGAGGAATATCAAGGTCCCCGTGTCTATGTGGCGGCGTCTTACGCCAGTCGAACTATGCGATGGAGCGGGACAATCTTCGGGTTCTTCCTGCTCTTCCATCTCGCCGACCTCACCTGGGGAATACAGCCGGCTGCACCCGAAACGTGGGAGCATGGTGAGGTTTACGCCAACTTCGTAGCAAGTTTCGAGAGGGCCCCTGTCACCTTCTTATACGTCATTGCGATGGCTCTGCTCGCTATTCACCTCTACCACGGGACATGGTCGATGTTCCAGAGTCTCGGCATCAATCACCCTCGATTCAATGTGTGGAGGCGGGGTTTTGCTCTCGGTTTGGCGGTGTTGGTGTTCGTCGGCAATTCCATCACGCCTTTGGCAGTCCTATTCGGTCTTGTGGGTTAGCCGATGACACTGCATCTGGACGCCAAGATTCCCGAAGGCCCGATCGCCGATAAGTGGGAAAACCACAAGTTCGACATCCGACTGGTCAACCCGAGCAACAAGCGGAAATTCAAAATCCTCATCATCGGAACCGGGCTCGCCGGTGCGTCCGCAGCCGCGTCCCTGGGTGAGTTGGGCTACGACGTCGAAGTCTTCACATTCCACGACTCGCCTCGCCGGGCCCACTCGATCGCCGCGCAGGGTGGAATCAACGCTGCCAAGAACTACCACAACGATGGCGACTCGATCTACCGACTGTTCTACGACACGGTGAAGGGCGGCGACTATCGGAGTCGCGAGGCCAACGTCCATCGTCTCGCCGAATTGTCACTAAATATCATCGACCAAGCAACGGCTCAGGGTGTCCCATTTGCCCGCGAATACGGCGGACTGCTCGACAACCGATCGTTCGGGGGGGCCCAGGTGTCCCGGACGTTCTATGCGAGGGGAGCCACTGGCCAGCAATTGCTGTTGGGCGCCTACTCGGCATTGATGCGCCAGGTCGACGCGGGAAAAGTGAAACTCCACACAAGATCCGAGATGCTCGACGTAGTCATCAAAGATGGGCGAGCTGTTGGCGTTGTGGTCAGGGACCTGGTCAGCGGCCAGGTCACATCCCACTCGGGACACTCTGTGGTTCTGGCGACGGGTGGCTACTCAAACGTCTTCTATCTGTCCACCAACGCAATGGCCTCCAACGTCACCGCAATCTGGAGGGCCCACCGCCGCGGGGCAGCCTTTGCCAACCCGTGTTTTACACAGATTCACCCAACATGCATCCCGGCGTCGGATGAGTTCCAGTCCAAGTTGACCTTGATGTCGGAGTCGTTACGAAACGACGGGCGCATCTGGGTGCCAAAGAGCCCAGATGAGACCCGCTCCGCCAACGAGATCCCGGCCCAAGAGCGCGATTATTACCTGGAACGGATCTATCCGGCCTTCGGAAACCTGGTCCCCCGGGATGTCGCCAGTCGCGCGTCCAAACGGATGGTGGACTCCGGCCACGGCGTGGGACCTCTCAAGAACGGGGTATATCTCGACTTCAGGAGCGCCATCGAGCGTGACGGCCAGGCGTCGATCGAAGACAAATACTCGAATCTCTTCGAGATGTACAACCGCATCACCGCCGAAGACCCCTACGAGGTGCCGATGCGCATCTACCCGGCCCCTCACTACACAATGGGTGGCCTGTGGGTGGACTACAACCTGATGACCAGTGTGCCGGGACTCTACGCAATTGGAGAGGCCAACTTCAGCGATCATGGCGCCAATCGCCTAGGGGCCTCCGCGCTGATGCAGGGCTTGGCCGATGGGTACTTCGTCCTTCCGGCCACCATCGGCGACTACTTGGCCGACTATCTCAACACCGACCCCGTACCGAACGACGATCCAGCCTTCACCGCCATCGAAAACGAGGTAGCTGGTCGCGTCGACGGATATCTGTCTGCCACTGGCACACGGTCAGTCGACTGGTTCCACAAGGAGCTGGGAAGGATCATGCTTGACCACTGCGGAATGGCTCGCAGCGAATCTGGCCTCCAAAAGGCCCTGTCCGACATCCCGGCATTGCATCAAGAATTCAAGAGCGATGCGCGAGTGCTCGGTCGAAATGAGAGTCTCAACCAGAGCTTGGAGCGGGCCCAGCGTGTCGACGATTTCTTCGAGCTCGCCCAAGCGATGTGTGTCGACGCCCTTGATCGTGAAGAGTCTTGCGGAGGCCACTTCCGCGACGAACACCAGTCCCCCGAAGGAGAAGCGATGCGTGACGACGAGCACTTTGCATACGTGTCCGCGTGGGAATGGACCGGCGATGCCGGCGATCCTGAGCTCAACAAGGAGTCGCTCGAATTCGAAAACGTCCAACTGAGCACTCGAAGCTACAAGTGAACGTTCCACTGATTGCACGGTGCGCTGGATGAATATCACGCTCCAGGTCTGGAGACAGGAAGGCCCCGATTCCCCAGGAGAATTCAAGGTCTACCAGGTCGACGGCGTGTCCGATCAGATGTCGTTCCTGGAGATGCTGGATGTGCTCAACGAACGTCTGAACAATCAGGGTGAGGAGCCTGTGGCCTTCGATCACGACTGCCGAGAAGGAATCTGCGGTGCTTGCGGCGTCATGATCAACGGACAGCCACATGGTCCCCAACTGGGCACAGCCACCTGTCAGCTTCACATGAGAGAGTTCGAGGACGGAGCCACAATCGTGGTCGAGCCATGGCGAGCCACAGGTTTCCCGCTGGTCAGGGATCTCGTGGTGGATCGGTCGTCGTTCGATCAAATCATCGAGGCCGGCGGATACATCTCGGTCGACACCGGTTCGGCACCGGACGCCAACCTGGTGCCGATTCCAAAATCGGTCGCAGACATCGCATTCGACGCGGCAGCCTGCATCGGATGCGGTGCTTGTGTGGCTGCCTGCCCTAATGGCGCGGCCAACCTCTTCACTGCAGCAAAAATCAGCCATCTCAACCTTCTACCCCAAGGCCAGGCGGAACGCTGGACACGCACCGAGAACATGGTCGAGATCATGGAGGACTACTTCGGTTCCTGCACCAATCACGGTGAATGCGAGAAGGCTTGCCCCAAACAGATCTCGATCGACTTCATCGCGATGATGAACGCCGACTTCGTCAAGGCGAAGCTCAAGAATCGTCGTTTGGTCTCCCAGAGCTGACCTGGCCAGAACGCTTTCAAGACGCGGGTCTCTGACAAGAGACTCGCGTTCGAGCCTCTAGTGGGGACGAAGGGTCGTCAGACCCAGGGCTACTGGCTCAAGTCTCAGCAAAATGGTGCCAAAAAGTCGGATAATCGTGCCAAACCATGCTCAAAGCCGCAAAGGCGGGGGCGGAGCCTCCCGAACTGGGCTGACTGCGTTCTCCTCACTACTCCATTGGAGACCATTCAATGGAGCCCTGTTCGGTGGACCCGCCCGTCGGGCGAACGGGCCGCGAGGCACCGACCGCGGTGCCACCCTGGTCGAAGCAGCCATTGCATACAGCCTCCTCTTTTTGACGTTGTTCGGGGTTGTCGAATTCGGAATGGCCTTCAAGGACTTACTATCAGTCGGTCACGCTTCGCGCCAAGGGGCAAGGGCGGGTGCAACGTTCGGGACGGCACCTGAAACCGACATCCTGGTTCTACGCGAGGTGCAAGGCGTCCTAGCGACGACCGGGCTGCCAATCGGCACCGAAGTTCGTGTTTATGAAGCCGCTCCTGCCGGGTTGAGCACCACATACGACTACGGGCCCGGCACTGGATGCGGCTCGACCGTGTTCTCGGCTCTGTCGGGCTGCTGTGACTGGACGCCCTGCCCTGAGCCAGGGCGAACGACTTACATCGAGCCGCTGTGGCCACCCCCGACGCGCGACGTCGAGGCACCGGGCACCGACCGCTTGGGCGTGGAGATCGTGTTCACCCACAACTGGCTCACGGGCCTCGTCGCCGACTCAACAGACTTCACCACCACTACTGATTTCCAGCTGGAGCCCGAAGTGTTCGCCCCGGCACCATGAGACTCTTCCGACGCCCCAACGATGAAGGCGCGAGCCTGGTCGAGGTCGGCCTCATAGTCCCCCTTCTCTTGCTGCTCGCCATAGGGCTGGCCGAGATAGGATTTCTGGTGTCGACTTCATGACGGTTTCCAACGCGGCCCGATCTGGCGCACGCACCGGCTCAACGGCCGCCGACCACCCCCTTGCCGACACCAGCATCCTCGAAGTGGTCCAAGAGGACGCCTGCAACCTCAGATACGGAGACCTGGAGAGTGTGACCATCTTCGAGGCCGATCCAATAGACGGCTCCATCCCGGACCCGCCGGGCAGTCTCGTAAATATCTACACCCCCAGCGGTGCCCTCCAGTGTGGTGCTGCCGGGCATGTTCTGGTCTGCGCCAACGGCTGTCCGTGGGATCCTGTAACCCTCCGCGACAACGTCCCCCCGACCATGGATGCTGTGGGAGTCGAAGTCATTTTTAGTCACAGCACCATCACCGGTCTCTTTCCACTCCCAACGGTGACTTGGAGCGAGATCGCTGTCATGCAGCTAGAGCCGGACACCAGGGGGTAAACAGTGAGAGAGAGACTTCGCAGGCTATGGAAGCAAGATCGCGGGGGAGCCGTTGCGCTGGTAGGCATCAGTGCGGTGTTGTTGATGAGCATGGCCGCCTTCGGGAACCGATCTCGCGTGGTTCTACCTGAACTCCGGCCGTGTGCAGCGCGCCGCCGACGCTTCTGCACTAGGCGGAGTGATTTGGATGCCCGGCCAACAGGCCACCGCTTTCTCGACGGCAGAGAACATCGCCCTACGAAATGGTTACGACAAGGCCATTCCGGAAGTCACAGTGACCCCAGCCCTCGTGGCCGGCGAAGCCAACCAACTCGAGGTGACGATCCGCGCCAATGTCCCAACGTTCTTCCTCAAAGTCTTGGGATTTGACACTATGGACATCCAAGAATCCGCAATTGCGGAGTTCATACCGCCACTGAAACTAGGGAGCCCGGAAAACCAGTTCGGCAACAACTGCGACCCCGAGCTGTCGTCAGGTTGTGGTGTCGAACCGGAGACCGCGGCTGTGAGGCTTGGGGCCCGAGTTCCGCCCCGGACTGTGGCCCGACCATGTACGTGGCTATCTACCCACCGGAGCCGACTCCTCTAGACCTTTCGGACGCCACCCTCCTCTGCTCCACAACCGTTGCACCACTCCCCCAAGTCCCGGAAACCGATCCCGACGCCTGGCAGACACCCGATGGGCAGGGATGCTGGACACAGTCAGGTGCCGGTACCTATGTGGTGCAGGTGCGTCATGTCGATCCCGGCGCGATGGTCGACCGATCCGGATTGAACCGCTACTCGGTGCGATCCACCGCGGGCCAGTTCTTTGCCCTTCGAGACTTCTCGATCTACAACAACTCAGACGGCTCAACTACCGCCTTCTTCCTCGCCGAGGTCCCCGCCTTCTATGCTGGCAAGACGTTCGTCGTCGAGCTATACGACCCTGGGGAGTTCAGCGGACCAGGTACTGGGTACCTACAGGTCATGGGACCTGACGGCCCGGTCTGGGATGACGGTGAGTGTCGTGTGTATGACAGGGATAACCCGAGTCTCCCCTGGAGCCTGTTCAACACAATCCCGACAGCTTCCGACTGTCAGGAACCAACCACCTCAGGTGAGTACCACTACCGCTGGCTGAAATTCGAGATGGACATCCCCGGGAGTTACACCTGCAACCAAAGCGCCGGCGAGTGCTGGTGGAAGATAAATTACGTATACCCCTCGGGACCCACCTCCGTCCAAGACACCACGACTTGGCGTGCGTTCATCGTCGGAAACCCGATCCATCTGACGTCGTAACTCGTATCCACCTCTTTCCGTAGCTGCCCAGCTCTAACGTGAAGGGATGAAAAACATCCCTGACTTCATGCCGGCGCTGATCACGCCATTCGGTCAACGGGGTGAAATCGATATCAGGGCACACACTTCCAATCTGCGGATCCTGGCTGAACGCGGGATTGAGGGCTACCTGATCGGCGGGTCTAATGGGGAGGGTCCATATCTCGAGCCGGGAGAACGCGCCCGACTGGTGAAGGCAGGCAGGCGGCGTAAAGCCCACTTCATGGTGGGGATCGCCGCCCAGTCGACTCGGTTGGCATTGGCCCAGGTCGCTGAGGCAACTGAAGCCGGGGCCGACAGTCTTCTCGTCCTCACGCCAACGACACTTGTTCGCGATCGTGATGAGGCGATCCTTCGTTTCTATCGAAGTGTCGCCGATCGTTCCAGCGTCCCGATGTTCCTGTATTCCGTGCCACCGGTGACCGCGTATTCGCTGCCTGTGGATTTGATTTGGCGTCTGTCGCGTCATGAAAACATCGCCGGGATGAAGGACTCGAGCGGTGATGTGGTCAGACTGCAATCGATCATCGAGGCAACGCCGAAAGACTTTCTTCTCTATTCAGGCTCGTCTCGAGCTCTTTCGGGGGCGATGGCCGTCGGGTGTCACGGTGCGATCACCGGGAGTGGCAATTACGCACCTCAATTGGTGCTCGAGACATTGGAGGCTGCGAGGACCGAACCAGCAACCGCTCGTCGCCTCCAGAAACGTCTGAGCGCCCTCAGCTCGACTGTCGAGGCACATGGTGTACCTGGGGTAAAAGCTGCGGCCAAGGCAGCCGGTTTGGACCCTGGGTATCCGAGGGAGCCACTGACTCGGCTGTCCAGAGGTGTCGAGACATCGATCGCAAAGCTGATTACCTGAATATTCGTTCCAGTTTCTTGTAGCAACTACGATCCGTCTTCTTCACGACACACAAGGAGACGCACGTGTCCAAGTTCCTAAGTGAGGAGTGGGCCTTGGAGGTCACTTCCGCCCTCGCCACCCACGACGGTTTCAAGAATGCCATCGGTGCCGCCGACCTGGCAATTCAGTTCGAGACCGAGGACGGCCCCGACGGTGAAGTCAACTATTACCTATCGGCCGGCGGTGGCGATGCCACCATGGCTCTCGGTGACCTCGATGGCGCCGATGTCACCGTCAAACAGTCGTATGACACTGCTACAGCAATCTCAAAGGGCGACCTGAATACACAGACTGCATTCATGACCGGCAAGCTCAAGGTCTCAGGCAATCTGGCCAAGCTGATGATGCATCAGAACGCGATTGCCCAGTGGGGTGCGGCGGTCGGCTCGCTCGACGTCGAGTATTAGGCATTTGTGATCGCGAATTTTGGGAACCCCGAGGGCCCGAATCGTCGTGTTGATCCAGTGTCCCTCATCGAGCTTCGCTTCTTCCTGATTCCGTGTCGATTCGCAACGGGTAGCTTCGTCATTCAGATGTAGCTTCGTCTACAGAGACGAAGGGCACCAACAAGAAGGGAACCCAAGATGCCTAAGTATGCAGCACTTATCTATGGCAACGCCGACGACGAAACCAGGGAGCCTCCGCCCGAGGTGATGCAACAGATCACAGGCGAGTACATGGAGTTCGGCCAGGTCAACGAAGGGTCTCTCGCCGGTGGCGAAGCCCTTCACCCGACCGCGACGGCTACGACGATCACCATGAGTGAAAAGGGCGGAACACCCACATTCACCGACGGGCCGTTCGCCGAGACCAAAGAAGTCCTCGGTGGCTTCTACTTGATCGACGCCGACGACCTCGACGGCGCACTTGCTGTGGCCCAGCAGATCCCCGGTGCGTGGTACGGAAAAGTCGAGGTCCGTCCCGTGATGGAGTTCAGCGACACCGGCGAAATGATCGCCTAGCTCAGTACTCAAATGGAAGAGGTATCGCTGGGCGATACCTCTTTCGCTCCCCAGCAACTATCAGATCAGACCGAGTTCGCTGACTGCGACACGTTCGGACTCGAGCTCAGCAACCGAGGAGTCGATCTTTCGGCGTGAGTAGTCATCTATCTCCAGCCCTCTGACGATCTGCCAGTCGCCATCACGGACCACACACGGAAACGACGAGATCAACCCGGCCGGCACACCGTAAGAACCGTCGGACTGGACACCCATCGATACCCAATCGCCTTCCGGCGTGTCGTTTACCCAATCACGCATGTGATCGATCGCCGCATTGGCTGCTGACGCCGCTGATGACGCGCCCCGAGCTTCGATGATCGCCGCACCCCTCTTGGCGACCGTCGGGATGAATACACCGTCAACCCAGTCGTGATCGGCGACCAACTCGTAGGCCGGCCGGCCATCAACCTCACAATGGAACAAGTCCGGGTATTGGGTGGTGGAGTGATTACCCCAAATGGTCATCTTCTTGATCACGCTCACAGGTTGGCTGGTCCGAGCGGCCAACTCGCTGATGGCACGATTGTGGTCGAGTCTGGTCATCGCCGTGAAGTTCGCGGGGCTCATGCCCGGCGCATTGCTCATGGCAATCAGTGCGTTGGTGTTGGCAGGGTTTCCGACTACGAGCACATTGACGTCAGAGTTAGCCGAGGAGGCGATCGCCTTGCCCTGGACGGTGAATATGGCACCGTTGGCTGCCAGAAGGTCTGCCCGTTCCATCCCCTGCTTCCGTGGCAGTGCCCCAACCAAAAGAGCTATCTCGACACCCCCGAACGCCTCCTCTGCGTCGTCGGTTCGCACCATCCCGACGAGCAGTGGGAAAGCACAATCATCGAGTTCCATGGCCACGCCCTCGAGTGCGGAAAGGGCCGGTGTGATCTCGAGCATCTGGAGAATCACCGGCTGATCGGGACCGAGCATCTCACCCGATGCGATCCTGAAAAGAAGGCTGTATCCAATCTGACCGGCGGCACCGGTGACAGCCACTCGAACTGGGTCGTTCATGGGATCGAGGCTACCGATCGCCCACTACGACACGAAGTCGAGACCTATATCCAACTGCGGTGGAGAGTGCGTGATCCAACCCACCGAGATGATGTCAACCCCGGTCTCGGCAATGGGCCGAACAGATTCGACGGTGACTCCACCTGAAGCTTCGGTTGCAATAGCGTCGCCGGCCATCTCCACTGCAGTGCGCAGTGTGTCGAGATCCATGTTGTCCAACAGGACTCGGTCTGCGCCGGTGGTGAGAACGACTTCTAGTTGATCTAGATCGTCGACCTCCACCTCGACCAGAACGTCGGGGCCGACGGCCTGACGAGCCGACTCGACGGCACTTCGGATATCACCGGCAGCGGCAATGTGATTGTCCTTGATCAGAACCGCGTCGTAGAGACCCATCCGATGGTTGACGCCTCCACCGGCTATGACTGCGTATTTGTCGAGCACTCGAAGCCCGGGCATTGTCTTGCGCGTGTCCGATATCAGCACACCGGTTCCCTCGACCGAATCGACGAGCACTGCGGTAGCTGTTGCGACACCCGACATGCGCCCGAGCAGGTTGAGAGCTGTCCGCTCGCTGGTGAGAATCGAACGGGAGTCTCCTTCCACCACGGCGAGGGACAGACCGGGATCCACCCGGTCACCGTCGACGGTGAGGGCCTGAAAACTCACTTCGGCATTGACCATCTCGAATACGCACGCCGCAACATCGAGTCCGGCGACAACGCCAGAAGATCTCGATCGCAGTTCGGCCCGCGATCGATGGGTTGGGTCGATCACTGAGTTTGTGGTGACATCGCCAACGTCGGACAGGTCTTCGAGTAGCGCCCGCTCAACAATGGCGACGTAGTCGTCCCGGTTCATGCGAACGCAATCACCGTGTCGACAATCCCCGGGTCGATCAATGTGCGGTGCCTCTGGGTCGAATCCGGTTCCGGATAATCCGCCCGATAGTGACCACCCCGCGATTCGGACCGTCGAAGGGCCGCCATCACGATCATCAGACCCAGTTCGGCGGCGTTTCGACCGGCAATGGTGCGACTCAGGATCGGCCGAAGGTCGAGGATCGCGTTCCGGGCCTCCCAGAGACCATTCCCGGTTCTCACCAGGCCAACCCTGTCCCACATCACCCTACGCAGATCCTCCAACGCTGGACCGGGATTCACCGGAAGATCCAGAGCCTCTTGCGGAACCGAAACAACACCGTCCGACCCTTGGCTTGCCGCGGCCACGTCCGCGGCGACATTGGCCCCAAACACCAACCCTTCAAGGAGGGAATTGGAGGCGAGGCGGTTAGCACCATGAACTCCTGTCGAGGAACACTCACCGACCGCCCACAGCCCAGTGACTGTGGTCCGGCCGTTGGTATCGGCGTCGATGCCACCCATGAAATAGTGAGCGGCCGGTGACACGGGGAGTAAGTCGGTGGTCGGGTCGAGGTCGACGGAAAGAGCGTGGGCGGTGACCGTGGGAAATCTCTCGTGGAAGTTCGGGACTGAACGGGCGTCGAGATAAGCGCCAGAACCATGGTCGTATTGCCAGAAGATCGCCCTCGCCACAATATCCCGTGGTGCCAACTCCGCCATCGGATGGTATTGGTCCATGAAACGACGGCCATGGGGGTCGACCAAGGTCGCCCCTTCGCCACGGAGAGCTTCGGTGAGGAGAGGCATCGGATCCTTGCCCGCTGACAGGGCCGTTGGATGGAACTGGACGAACTCGAGGTCGGCAAGCCGTGCTCCGGCCCTTCCAGCCATGATGATCCCGTCGCCGTTCACGCCGGGGGGATTGGTCGTGCGTGAATACATGCGGCCGGCGCCACCAGTGGCGAGAATCACACCGGGGGCGGTGTAGATGCGACGCTTCTTCCCTTGGGCGGTAATCACACCGCCCACCTGCCCATTGGCTCGAACGAGGTCCACCACTCTCCCCGATATCTCAGTGACCCGATCACTCGCGCTGACCGCCTCGTTGAGAGCGCGCATGACTTCGGCGCCGGTGGCGTCACCGTCCGCATGGACCACCCGACTCCTCCGATGACCACCCTCACGAGCGAGCAGCAGTGACCCCTCGTCATCGCGGTCGAATTCGGCACCGATCTGGACAAGTCGGGCGATTGCGTCTGGTCCCCCAGCTGTCAACGCATCGACCGCCTCGGCCACGGCCAGCCCTCCAGAAACGGCAAGGGTGTCAGCAGCATGCTCATCAGGCGAATCGTCTGATGAGACAGCTGCAGCAATTCCACCTTGTGCCCACCAACTCGAACCCATCTCAGGGGCGGTGATCACATACGCTCGAGGCAAACCGAGAGCCACAGAGAGACCGGCGACACCTGCACCGACGACGATCGGAGCGTCGAGTCGAGTTAGATCGGCCATGCAACGGACGTCAGTCCTGCCGACCGACTTCAAGCATCCGAGTCACCGCCAGCCGGGCCCGCCCAGCAATCTCCTCGGGAATCTCTACTTGATGGGTCATCGTCTCCAGCGAATCACGAATGTTGTCGAGCGTGATCCGCTTCATATGCGGACAAAGATTGCAAGGACGAATGAAACTGGTTTCGGGGGCAGTCGACGCAACGTTGTCGGCCATAGAGCACTCGGTGATCATCATGACTCGATCAGGTTGGTGGTCTTTCACCCAGTTGATCATCCCGTATGTCGAACCGACAAAGTCAGCTTCAGCCAGAACGTCGGGCGGACACTCGGGATGGGCGATCACAGTGATCTCGCCCATGTCAGACTTGTAATCGGAGATCTCCTTCCCGGTGAAGCGCTCATGGACCATGCAGGAGCCCTCCCAGAGGATCACATCCACATCGGTCTTCGACGCGACCCACTTCCCCAGATACTGATCCGGTGTAAATATCACACGGTCGACACCGAGCGACTCGACCACTTTCACAGCATTACCAGAGGTACAGGTGATGTCGGATTCCGCCTTCACCTCAGCAGACGTGTTGACGTATGACACAACCGGGACACCTGGATACCTCTCCTTCATCCCGCGCACATCGGCCGCTGTGATGCCATCGGCGAGGGAACATCCGGCGCGAAGATCGGGGATCAACACGGTTTTCCCTGGGTTGATGATCTTCGCTGTCTCCGCCATGAAGTGCACTCCAGCGAGCACGATCACGTCGGCATCAGTCTCGAGGGCCAAGTCGGCAAGGGCGAGAGAGTCTCCGGTGATATCGGCAGCCAGGTGATAGATGTCCGGAGTCATGTAGTTGTGGGCGGCGATGATGGCGTTGCGCTCCACCTTGAGTCGGTTGATGTCATCGATCAACGGCTGAAGAGCTGCGATCTCTTCTTCTGGAAGAACATCGCTGGCTCGTGTGATCTCAATTGTGGTCAATAGCGCTCCGCTTGGATACGTGCGAATTGTAGGTGTGGGGTCGGGCATGTCATCAAGACCATTGGCTCCTCGGGGCTCTTGTGAGCTACATATGGGCGATGATGGCGTCACCGAATTCGGACGTCTTCACCTTGGTGGCACCTTCCATGAGACGCTCGAAGTCGTATGTCACCGTCTTCGCCGAAATGGCACCTTCAAGACCCTTGATGATCAGATCGGCCGCCTCGTCCCATCCCATATAGCGGAGCATCATCTCGCCAGAAAGGATGATCGAACCCGGATTGACCTTGTCCTGACCGGTGTACTTGGGAGCCGTCCCGTGAGTGGCCTCAAACACGGCCACACCGGTGTCGTAGTTGATATTCCCGCCAGGGGCGATCCCAATACCGCCCACTTGAGCGGCAAGGGCATCAGATAGATAGTCACCGTTGAGGTTGGTGGTTGCAATCACGTCGTAGTTCCCGGGGCGGGTGAGGACCTGCTGGAGCATTGCATCCGCGATGACGTCCTGGATGAGGAGCTTGTCCCCGGCGTCGCCACCCGAGTCCTCCCACGAAACCGCCACATCGGAAAACTCGTCTTTGACCAGCTCGTAGCCCCACTCCCGGAAGGCACCTTCCGTGAACTTCATGATGTTCCCCTTGTGGACCAGCGTCACCGAGCTGTGTCCATTCTCCACGGCGTGGTTGATCGCAGCCCTGATCAGACGTTTGGAACCTGTGATCGATATTGGCTTCAACCCGATCCCGGAGTCAGGCCGAATGTCCCAACCGAACTCGTTCTTGACGAAAGCGAGCAGCTTTTCGGCGTCCTCGGTGCCTTCTTCCAATTCCTTGCCGGCGTACACGTCTTCGATGTTCTCCCGAAAGATGACCATGTCAACGGCCCCCGGGTCCTTGACTGGTGAGGGAACACCATCGAACCACCGAATCGGTCGGACACAGGCGTAGAGGTCGAGGATCTGACGGAGGGCAACATTGAGCGAACGGATACCTCCTCCGACCGGGGTGGTCAGTGGTCCTTTGATTCCGACGATGTACTCACCAAAGGCTTCGACGGTCTCGTCGGGTAGCCAGGAACCGGTTTCATCGAAAGCCTTCTGGCCGGCGAGAACCTCTTTCCACTCGATCCCACGCTCACCGCCATATGCCTTATCGATGGCGGCCTCGAAGACCCTGACAGCAGCAGCCCAAATGTCGGGGCCAATACCGTCGCCCTCAATAAAAGGGATGATTGGGTCGTTTGGTACGTTGAGACCATCCGGGCCCATCGTGATGGTTGTGCCCATGAACGAAGACTCCTGAGGTGGTGAGTAGGGGAAGGGAGACTAGCCAACCGCTGATTTACCTCCCCTTTCGGACAGACCCGGCATCATGCGCCACGTGAGCAAAAGAACCTGGATCATCGTTGGAGTGGTTGTCGCAGTTCCTGTGTTGGCTATCGGATGGTGGCTCGGATCGCCTCTGTTCCTGGACACCGAGGTCAACGAAGAGTTTCCAATGTCGGCGAATGCAATCATCCCCGACGACATGACCCAAGGAGAGGTGGAGACCGAGATGGACGACGCCGCCGAATCGGACACCAGCGCCTCCGACGAGATGCCCGACTCGGGAAACGCTGCCTCGATCTTGTCGGGGCAATTCGAAGACTTTGACAACTTCCATCAAGGCTCAGGCACTGCAACTATCTACGAACTCGAGGACGGAAGCAAGATTCTCCGCTTCGAGGACTTCGAAGTCACCAACGGTCCCGATCTTCATGTTCTCTTGGTGCCAAACAGTGATCCTGCAAACCGAGATGACATCACCGGGTATCTGGACCTCGGGTCGTTGAAAGGCAACATCGGAGACCAGAACTATGACCTACCCGCGGATTTCGATACCTCCCAATACGCCAGCGTGGCCATCTACTGCCAACCGTTCCACGTCATCTTCAGCGTGGCCTCACTCGGCTAGAGACTCCTCGGATTTGACGAACTGGAGGGTTAAACCCCGATTTCCACCCTTC
The DNA here is from genome assembly GCA_964195405.1 of uncultured Acidimicrobiia bacterium. Classification (GTDB taxonomy): domain Bacteria; phylum Actinomycetota; class Acidimicrobiia; order Spongiisociales; family ZC4RG35; genus CAXMPK01. Next base: position 30,024 of record CAXMPK010000002.1, on the reverse strand, counting down.
TGTGAAGATTTTCACGCCCTATACCCCCAATAATCTTCACAGAACGGAAGAAACAGTGGGGAAGAAGGGCGGTTAGGGGCGACGAGCCTTCGCCGCCGTCAGGGTATTGACGAGAAGCATCGCCCTGGTCATGGGCCCAACACCACCGGGGACCGGGGTGAGAGCGCCGGCAACCTCCGAAACCGAGTTGTAATCAACATCGCCCACCAGGCCGCTGTCGGTTCGGCTGATCCCTACATCGATGACTGTCGCACCAGGCTTGACATGTTCGGCTTTGATCAGTCCAACTGCGCCCGTGGCGGCGATCAGAAGATCCGCTTCTCTGGTCTCCGCCGCCAGGTCCGCCGTCCGGGAATGAGCCACCGTCACCGTCGAATCAACCCCCTTCTCCGCCAACATCAGGGCAAGCGGGCGACCGACGAGAAACGACCGACCCACCACCACTGCGCGAGCGCCTGACGTGGGTATGTCGTAATGGTCGAGGATGCGAAGCACACCGCGAGGAGTGCAGGGACGCAAGCCCTCACGGCCCAGGACAAGAAGACCGAGATTGAAAGGATGGAGACCGTCGACATCCTTGGCTGGGTCGATCCGCTCCACGATCGCCTCGGAATCGAGACCCGCCGGGAGAGGCAGCTGGACCAGGATTCCGTGCACCGAATCGTCAGCGTTGAGCTCCTCAACAAGACCAGAAATCTCAGCCTGACTTGTCGTTGCTGGAAGTTCGTGATGAATGGAGACCATGCCCACCTGTTCGGCATCCCGACGCTTGCCTCGGACGTATGCGTGTGAACCCGGATCGTCACCCACCAGGACCGTTGCTAGACCCGGGCTGTAATCCAGTTGATTGACCGCGGCCGCGACTTCGTCCTTGACGGTTGCCGCCACCACTTTCCCATCGAGTATCTGTGCGCTCACATCAGTGCCTGAAATGTCTTTCGCCGGTGAAGACGAGAACAATTCCATGCTCGTTGGCGGCGTCGATCAATTCCTGATCGTTGCGGGAACCGCCCGGCTCGACGATGGCCACCACACCGGCGGCCACCAGCGTGTCCAGGCCGTCTCTGAACGGGAAGAATGCGTCCGAAGCGGCCACGGCACCGTTGGCCCGGTCGCCCGCCTTGGCCACCGCCCGCTCAGCCGCACCGACTCGCGACTGGTCTCCGGCTCCGACGCCAACCGCCTGGGGACCATTGGCGAGTACCACCGCGTTGGACTTGGTATGCGCAGCCACCGTCCAGGCGAATCGCAATGACGCCATCTCCTCTTCCGATGGGTGGTTTTGTGAAACTACTTTCCACTCTCCGTCACCCTCGGTGTCGCGTTCCTGGGCGAGAAAACCACCGCTGACACGTCGATAGTCGCTGTCGTCGGCAGACGGGAGCGGCGCTGTCAGAATTCTGACGTTGCCCTTATCGGCAAGAACGTTGAGAGCGTCATCGTCGACGTCGAGAGCGACCACCACCTCGACAAATCTTCCTGCAATCTCTTCCGCCGTGGCTCGGTCGAGGGTTCCGTTGACCCCTATCACCCCACCAAATGCCGCAAGCGGGTCACCTGCCCACGCCATCTCTAAGGCGGCTCCAATAGTCGCCGCCTGTGCCGCCCCGGCCGCATTTGTGTGCTTGACGACGACAACAGAGTTTGGACCAAGGTCTGCGGTGAGCCGCCATGTGGCTTCGGCATCCGCATAGTTGTTGAACGACATTTCTTTGCCCTGATGCTGGGTCATATTCGACCAAAAGGAGGTCACATCATCCTCCAGAAACAACGACGCCGACTGGTGGGGGTTCTCCCCGTAACGAAGCTCGCTGACTCTGCGCAACGGAAGGACCAGGTCATCACCGATCCATCCTACGATCGCCGCGTCATAGCTAGCGGTGTGGAAGAAGGCCTCCGCGGCGAGCCGACGACGCAGCTCAATGGAGAGCCCACCACCCTCAATCGCATCCGCCACCTCGTGGTATTGATCCTGTGAGACAACCACCGCCACGTGGAGGTGGTTCTTGGCAGCCGCTCTGATCATCGCCGGACCGCCGATGTCGATCTTCTCGATGATCTCAATGTCGGTGGCGTCGGAGGATGCGACGGTTTCGCGGAAGGGATAGAGATTGCAGACCACCAGATCGAAGCGATCGATGTCATTCGCAGCCAACTCAGCGTCGTCCCGAGAGCCTCGAGCGAGTATCCCGCCGTGAATGCGCGGATGAAGGGTCTTCACTCGGCCGCCGAGAATCTCAGGTGCCCCAGTGACATCGCTCACCCTGGTCACTTCAACACCCGCTTCTTCAAGCGCCGACGCGGTGCCACCCGAGGACACCACTTCGTAGCCGGCACCCCGGAGCCGTTTCGCAAACGACGGTAGACCGGTCTTGTCGTAGACACTTATCAGGGCACGACTCACTCCCACACCACCTTTCTCCCCTCGACGGCTATCTCCCCGTTGACGAACGCCAGGACCACCGCGGGATAGAGAGCGTGCTCTTCCATTTGGATACGCGCATGGAGACTTTCCACCGTGTCATCCGGCTCCACCAAGACCTGGCGCTGAGCCACAATTGGACCATGATCCACCTGCTCATCGACCACGTGCACAGTCACGCCAGTGACGGTCACTCCATGTTCGAGAGCTTGGTTTATTGCATGGGGGCCGGGAAAAGCTGGCAGCAATGAGGGGTGGATGTTGAGTACGCGACTGGGAAACCGGTCAATGAAGCCTTTCGACAACACACGCATGAAACCGGCGAGAACAACGCCTTTGGCCCCATGTCCTTCGACAGCATCACCAACCACGTCCGAGAACTCGTCTCGACCTGAATGGTCAGCCCACCGGACGACCTCTGTGGGGATCCCAGCGATTTCGGCCCGTCTCAGAGCATGCGCCCGCGGGTTGTCCGATAGAACACAGGCGATGCGAGGCCTGATATCAGGTGACTCAATGAGCGCTTGAAGATTGGAACCTGAGCCCGATGCCAGCACTGCGATGTCGATGCCCATCCTCCACTGCCTGAGACGGGCGAGTGTAGGGCCTGACGGTGTTGCGAATTTCGGCAATGTCGTACGCTTGGACGATGAGCGAGATTGAACAGGTCGCTGGCGAGAGCTGGGAGGAATGGGTAGCAGACAATGACGCCGTGGTGCTCGATGTGCGTCAACCTGACGAATGGGAGCAGGGCACCCTGCCCGGTGTCACCCGGATCAGCATGACGGAGATCATGGATCGCATCAACGAGCTGCCGCAAGACAGGTCAATCCTCTGCGTCTGTCGCAGCGGCGGGAGAAGCCAGCAGGTGGCTGCCTATCTCGCACACAACGAATACTCCAACGTCGCCAACCTCGTCGGCGGGATGCACGCGCTGGGACTCCAGAGTTAACGATGAATATCGAGATTGTCCGCACCGAAGGCTTGGGAGACTCGACCTATATCCTCACCCACGAAGACGTGGCCGTGGTGGTCGACCCGCAGCGGGACATCGACCGTTTCCAGGACTTGCTCAACGATTCGGGATCGGGGCTCCGCTATGTCTTGGAGACCCATCTTCACAACGATTACATCTCAGGGGGCCGTGATCTGGCAAAGTCTCTCGACGCCGAGCTTGTCCTCCCTTCGGGAGCGGCTCCGGTCTTCCGACATCGAGCTGCGTTCCACAACGAAGATCTCGATGGCGGGGCGCTTACCGTGCGGCCGATCCACACGCCGGGTCACACACCGGAGCACATGGCCTATCTGATCCTCATAGATGGCGAATCGGTGGCGGTTTTCACCGGTGGGAGCCTGCTTGTCGGGTCTGCCGGTCGGAGTGACCTGCTGGGATTGGAAAGGGCCGACACCCTCGCCCGACTCCAATACGGGTCGGTCAACCGACTCGCCAGATTGGGGAATGATGTGAGTCTCTACCCGACGCACGGCGCCGGCAGCTTCTGCACGACTTCGGGTGTCCACAGCCTCACCTCCACTATCGGAGAAGAAAAGGCGAGCAACCCCGTTCTCGCCTATCCGGACGAAGACTCGTTCGTTGCAGGCCAACTCTCCGGCCTGGTGCCCTTTCCGTCCTATTACGCACACATGGGGCCGGCGAATATCGCCGGCATGGACGCCACCAGCACTTTCACTCTGCCGACGATCACTGCTGGCGAGTTTGCTGCCATCGAATCGGTCGTCTCGGTGGTCGATGCCCGGCCCAAGAGCGACTTCGCCGCCGGTCATCTGCCTGAATCTTTCGCGGTCGAGTTGCGCAACGACTTCGGCACGTGGGTCGGGTGGGTCCTTCCGTTCAACGCCCCCATCGTGCTGGTGATGAACCCCGACCAAGATTCGGAGGAGGCTGCGCGCCAACTCTCAAGAATCGGGTTCGACGACGTCCGCGGGGTGATCACAGACTTAAACGATTGGGGCACCGACCTATCCACCTACCTCATGGTGAACCCTGAGGAATTCGCAATGGCTGTGATGAACGGCGCCCAAACGCTCGACGTGCGGGCTCCCAACGAACGGGAAGCCAGCCATATCACCGATTCGACCTACAGCTATGTCCCCGACATCGCCGCGGAGATCCCAGACGGCCTCGACACCGATCGTCCGCTTTGGGTGGCTTGTGAAACCGGCTATCGGGCCAACCTGGCCGCTTCGATTCTCGAGGCCGAAGGACATGATCTTCGTGTCCTCACCGACGCAGGCGTAACCGATGTCCTCGCCAACCTGTCCAAGTGAGGCTGGATGATTAGGGGGTAGCACATGAGCGAAGGATCGCGTGGCCGATGGTGGCTTGGTATCGGAGCCGTCGGACTCGTTTTGGTACTTGTCGTCATCGCCCTGGCTCGAGAGCCGATACAGCTAGATGCCGGCACACCAGAGGGTGTCGTTCAGCGCTACCTGGAGGCCATCAGCCAAAACGACTATGACGTCGCCTTCGATTATCTAGACCCCGACTATTACCAAGGCTGCGACGCGACTTCCTTGGCACGTTCTGCCCCGGAGCAGAGCTTCAGCGCCTCCATCGAGAATGGCGACAAGGCATCCATCGACCACCCGCTGGTGTCGGTGACATTTCGGTTCGGGACCGGTGAAGGACCGTTTAGGTCGGGGTGGACAAACTACGAACAGTTCGAACTGGTCGACGCTGGTGGCTCCTGGTTGATAACCGGCGAAGCCTGGCCGTACTTCGGCTGGGATTGTCGAAAGGACATCTGATGGCAGTGGTATCTCTCCTCGTTCTGGGCATGATCGTGGCCGGTTTGGTCCTTGCGATTCGCAAGTTCATGGATCGAAATGGCCAGGCAAGCTCTGACGGCAGTGACGTTATCCCTTACCTCTTGCTCGCACTGGCCATGGGGACAGCCGGTTTCTCGCTTGCCGCGCTGGGGCGTGCTGCTTTCCCGGGCGACGTTTTCGTCTTCGACATATCCGGACAGGTGGCGACAGCCCTCGCCGGTCTCGTTGTAGCAACACCTATCGCCGTCTACCTGTGGAGACGTCAGGCTCAGCGTCGCGAGTCCTACCCGGCCAGCGGAGGATGGACCGTCTACTTGGCCCTCATCGAAGCCGTGTTCATGACGGCTTTCGCAATCACCGCCTTCAGGTTGGTCGACCTGATCCTCGGTGATGGCGAGACAACCACCTGGGCGGACGTCATTGTCTACGCCGGGATCATCGCATTCCACGAGATGGCGATCAGGCGGACTCCTCCCCGCTCGGATAGTGCCGACCTGCCTCGAGTGGTCGGATCGGCCATCGGTCTGTTGGCGACAGCGATCGGTGCCGTCGGTATCATTTTCTGGCTGTCAGAAGAGGCTTACGCCACGTTCTCAGCCCAGGCCGGGGGTGAGGATCTGATGACATGGATCTCACTCTTGATCGTGGGTGGCCCGATCTGGTACTTCAGATGGTGGCGGCCATGGCCCGACGATTCGAGCTTGCCAAGGGACGCTTGGATGTTCGTCGTTTCGGTTTCCGCTCTGACCACAGCGATTGGGGTCGCGACCTTCACGTTCATACAAACGGTGGTATTTGTTTTCACCGAAACTGACGATGGAGCGCAGCATTTCGAATTCCTTCCCGTCGCATTTTCCGTCGGTTTGATCGCGGTGCTCCTGTGGGCGCACCATCGTTCTCGTCTCGGTCCGGAGCGCACGACCGCGGTGCAGTCATACGAGTACACGATGACCGCGATCGGGCTGGGATCCCTCGTTGGCAGTGCCACAGGGCTCACGGCACTGGCTTTTGGCGTTGGCGACTTGATCTCAGTGGATTCGCGGGTCGTAATCAGTGTGGCGATTGTCGTCCTGGCGTCCTTGAGCGTGTGGTGGATTTTCTGGTCCAAAGCAAAAGCATCGTCACGGGATGTCGAGGCTGCGAGCGTCCCACGTCGGTTCTACTTGCTTGGAATGGGTGTGATCATGGGACTGAGTGCGGCCAGCGCACTCATCGGTGTCCTCGTCGTCCTATTCCAGATGTTGCTTGGGTCCACCGAGGGTGAGACCCTGGTCGTCCAGGGGTCACTGTTTGTGTTCGCTGGGCTGGCAACTTGGCATCTTCTCCGCGAGAACGCCGAGGACCGCCGTCTGATCGTCTCCGAAGACGTCATCACGCCGTTCGAGGTGACCATCATTTGCTCTCATCCGGGGGTTATCTCGACACTCTTCTCTGACAAGGCGCGGGTGCGGGTCGTCTACCGGGGGGATGATGAAGGCATTATCTCGGAGGAAATGGCCAACCAGATCGTCGAAGAAGTCAACCATCGCTCATCTCTCGTCTGGGTCGATGAGGACGGTTTCAGAGTGGCTTCAACACGCTCCTGACACACGACTAGCGATTCGGCATACCGAGGACTGCCTGGGACCATCCGATGCAATGAAGTGGCTTGCCTATCGCTATTGGCGCATGAGGGGTTGGTCGTTTCACGGCGAGTTCCCCGATATTCCCAAAATGATCGCCATTGGCGCGCCACACACCACGAACTGGGATTTTGTTCTCTATCTGGCGGCTCTGCACCACTACCGGGTGAGGGCCACCTTCATCGGGAAACACACCCTCTTTCGTTGGCCTTTCGGGTGGTTCTTTCGCTGGTTTGGCGGGATCCCGGTCGATCGGTCCAAATCGGGCGGAATCGTCGGGGAGGTTGCCAGGGCCTTCGAGAACACCGAGAGGATGATTCTGGTCATGGCTCCGGAAGGCACCAGAAACTCCGCCGCATATTGGAAGACGGGATTTGTGAAGATCGCCGAAGCTGCCGACGTCCCTGTGGTGTTGGCGTCGGTTGACTTCGAGACAAGGCAACTCACCATCGGCCCGACCATCGAGTACCAAGACGACATCGTCGAGTTCATGGATCATGTCCGCGCCTTTTATGACGACAAACAGGGTCTCTATCCCGAGAAGAAGGGTCCGGTGTGGTTAGCGGAGGAAATCCGGCTATGAACGCTCGGCAAGTCGTCTGAAAGCGTCACTGGTTCCCCGGCCCGGACCTCCCAGATGAACCAAATCTCTACCGAACTTGTCCCGCACAGCATCGACGCTCTCGTCTAGGGATCGTCGCCTCATATCCGCGGCGCTGCCCATCTTGAGCACGTCGCCATCGTCGATATCGAGTTCCAGCTGGAGATATTGATCTGTGGTCAGATTGGAGACGGACATGCCGATGAGGGTCACCGGCTCTCCCTCCGACACCTCATGTGCCCGTTGCACCAGTTCTACTCCAAGGCTGGCCAGAGCTGCTGTTGAAGCTGTGGGAGACGCCAGCGTGTGACTCCGTGAGATCAACCGCGGCCCCGGGTACCGCACCCGGACCGACAGCGTCGAGCCGGATCGTCCCTTAGCCCGCAGCCGTCGCCCGATCCGGTCGGCGATTCCGAGGACTACCTGCGCCATCTCCTCTATGTCGGTGAGACCTCGCCCCAAGGCTTGCTGGCTCCCGACACTCCCGGCCCGTCGCCCGCCCCGCACCGATCGCGGGTCCTGATTCCAGGAAAGGGCGCCAAGAGCGCCAGAGTTGCCCAGACCAAGGACAGGGGCAAGTGCTGCCGGCTGGACCTGCGCCAACTCCCCAATGGTGCCGATCCCGAGACGATGAAGTTTCGCCGCGGTCACTTTGCCAACACCCCACAGTGCCTCCACCGGGAGCGGGTGGAGGAAGTTGAGCTCGGTGCCCAAGTCGACAACCACTAAACCATCGGGCTTGGCCCGCGCCGATGCGATCTTGGCCAGGAACTTGGTAGAAGCGACGCCTACGGAAAGGGGGAGACCGACTTCCTCGCGAACTCGTCTCCGGATGTCACGGGCAATCTCAGACGGGCGTCCCAGGAGATGTGTCGTACCCGAGACATCGAGAAACGCCTCGTCAACCGAGATCTGCTCCACGTTTGGCGTTGAGTCCTCGAAGATCGACATCACCTGTTCGGACAGATCGAGATAACTCTCGAAGTGACCCTCGACAACAATCGCCTTCGGACAGAGCTGTAGTGCCTCCCGTGACGACATGGGAGCATGGACCCCAAACGCACGTGCCTCATAAGAGGCAGCCACAACCACTCCACCGCCAACAAGCACCGGCCTACCACGTAGCGAAGGGTTGAGTAGCTGCTCAACGGAGGCGTAAAAGGCGTCGAGGTCGGCGTGGAGGATCGTCGGCTCCATTGCCCCACCTTGCCGCCAAGCTGGGACAGGTTTAGCCGGCGGCGCGTTTGAGAGCGGCTCTATCGACCTTACCGAGATGTGTTTGGGGCAACTCCTCGACAAGGAACACCTTTCTGGGGTGTTTATAGGCCTCCAAGTCCGCCAAGACCCAGTCGATGAGTGCCTGCTCGGCCACCGGCTCGGAGCTCACCACGAAAGCCACCGGCTTGGCCAGACCCGCCTCATCGACAACGGCCACAACGGCACATTCGATGACGGCTGGGTGGTCGAGCAACACCGATTCGACTTCCTGGGGGCGAAACCATTTTCCCTTCACCTTGATGGCGTCATCGGCGCGGCCACGGTGGGTGACATACCCATCGGCATCGATGGAGACCAAGTCCCCACCAACAAACCAATCTCCACGGAAGGCATCGGCGGTCTGCTGCGGGCTCTCCCAGTAGCCCAGCCCCAACGAGTCGCCCCGCACCCAGAGACGACCCACTTCGCCAGTGGCGACCTCTTGGCCGTCATCGTCACAGGCCTTGATCTCGAATCCAGGAACCACTCTCCCCAAGGTCCCAGGCCTGACATCCCCGAGAGTGTTGGAGACAAAGACATGCCACATCTCCGCGGTGCCAAGACCGTCGAGAAGTTCGACGCCGAATGCGGATTTCCAACGGTGGTAGAGGGTCTCCGGCAGGGCCTCACCGGCAGATGTCGCGAAGCGGAGGGAAGACAGGTCTTGATCGCCGGCCTCGGGATCGGAGAGCATTTGATTGATCGCGGAAGGAACATTGATCAGAACCGTGGGGTGATATCGCCTGATTCGATCAAATAGTGCCCCGGGTGTTGGATGGTCCGTGAAGAGGACCGAACAAGCCCCAACCGAAAACGGGAACAACAGGTTCGAGCCCGTTGCGTAGCCGAAATACAGTTTGGGGACCGCCATCGTGATGTCGTCTTCATTCAAACCAAGCGCACCCTGGCCATAGAGCCGTGCCGTATTGACCAAGCTCTGGTGGGTCTGGACCGCCGCCTTGGGCAGTCCTGTCGTTCCCCCGGAAAACAGCCATATCGCTGGATCCCTCAAGCTCGACTCCACAGTGGGGACCGCTTCTCTGGGAAGAGCGAGATCCGGGGAAACGACAACTGTCTGGGGCTTTGTGTCGCCACATGACTTCTTGAAATGATCGATATGGGTCTGATCGACGACTGCCGCAGCTGGTCGAGTCCTCGCCACTATTGCCCCCATCGCCTGTGTGGTCAGGCCGGGGTTGAGCATCACCACAACTGCACCGATTCGGAAGATCCCAAACAGAGCGGCAACAAAGTCCGACCCGTCAGGCATGACTATGAGCACTCGGTCACCCGGCCCAACACCTCGATCCAGCAGAAGACCGGCATACCCGGAGGCAAGGGTGTCGACCTCGCGGTAGGTCATATCCCGATCGTCGAGCCGCAGCGCCAACCGCTCGCCACGTCCGTCTTCGAGACGGTCACGCAGGAAAAAGGAATCGGCGTTGAGGTGTTCCGGCCAGTCGGTCACGTGCGCCGATTGTACGGTGCCGCCCATGAGTCTCGTAGTTGTCACCGGGGCCTCGTCGGGCATTGGCCGGGCCACAGCCATCGCACTCGCCGAGGAAGGACGTCATGTTGTGCTTGCCGGGCGGTCCCGGCGGCGGACCCAACCTGTTGTCGACGAGATCATCGCCGGAGGGAACTCAGCGGAGTTTCTCAACCTCGATCTTGCCTCCCTCGAATCAGCCAGGACAGCGGCGAAGACCTTCGAAGCCACTGGACGCACAATCGATGTGCTGGTCAACAACGCCGGTGTTGGAGCAACCCGGGGTGTTACCGAGGATGGCTTTGAAGTCCAATTTGGGACAAACCATCTCGGTCATTTCATGTTCACCCATCACCTCAGACCCACCTTCAGACCGGGGACCCGCATCATTCAGGTCAGCAGTGAGGTGCATCGTCGAGCCCAGGAAGTCAATTACTCACGGGTACGTCATAGGTCCCGGACGTTCTACGGGCTCGGTGATTACGCCGTTTCCAAATTGGCCAACATCCTCTTTGTCCGTGAGATGGCACGCCGACAGCCCGATTGGCATCTCCACGCGGTTCATCCCGGGCTCACCAACACCAACATCATCCCGAGGATCGCCAGACCATTTCTCCGTCGACGGCTGTTGACCCCCAAACAGGCTGCCGACACAGTCGTCTGGTGTGCCACCAGCGAAGAGGTGTCTGAGGAATCGGGGCTCTACTACGCCCGACGCCTGGTGCTGACGCCGTCGGCCCAGGCACTCAATGACGTTCGAGCCGCCGAGCTATGGAGACGCTCTGAAGAATGGTGTGGCGTCGCCCCGCAGCACTAGCGCGGGGTTCGCCCCGCAGCATTAGTGGCAACTAAGTTCAGTCTGATGGCCGACCCGCTCTACTACGGCGACTACCTGCAACTAGAAAAGTTGCTCGGGGCTCAGGATCTAGAGAGCGCCAAGCACGGGCCACCCGTCCACGACGAGATGTTGTTCATCATCGTCCACCAGACATACGAGCTTTGGTTCAAACAGATCGGCTGGGAAATCGACTCGATCTTGGAGATCTTTGGGAAGGACGTGGTCGACGAAAAAGACATGGGCACAGCGGTGGCCAGGCTCCGACGTCTCACCCGAATCCAACGTCTGCTCATCGAGCAGGTCGGCGTGTTGGAGTCGATGACGCCACTCGATTTTCTCGACTTCAGGGACTATCTGTTTCCCGCTTCCGGATTCCAATCTGCCCAGTTCAGGATCGTCGAGAACAAACTCGGGCTCCGGCCCAGTGATCGGCTCCTCCTCGGAGGCGGGGAGTACACCTCGCGATTCACGGACACCGACCGTCAACGGGTCGAGTCGGTGGAAGGCGACCCATCGTTGTTCGATGTGGTGGAGCGATGGCTGGAGCGCACTCCGTTCCTCGATCATGGTGACTTCCAGTTCTGGGATGCCTACGAGGCCGCGGTTCACGAACGGATCCAGGCAGACAGGTCGGTCGTTGCAAACAACCCAAACCTGACCGAAGGTGAAAAGACCACCCAGCTGGAAGACTTCGATCTCGTTTTGAGTCAATACGCGGCGATTTTCGATCCCGCCAAACACGACATCGAACGGCAGGCTGGTCGACTGCGGCTGAGTCAACGCGCCTTTCAGGCTGCTCTTTTCATCACTCTGTATCGCGATCAGCCAGCCCTCCAGGAGCCATTCAGGCTCATCGAACTGCTAATGGATATTGACGAGGGGTTCACGACGTGGCGATACCGACATGCTCAGATGGCTTTGCGAATGATCGGTCGGAGGATCGGCACCGGAGGCTCGGCTGGGGCCAAATACCTGGAGAAGTCGGCCGAAAGGAGCCGTGTCTTCGGGGACCTGTTCAGTCTTACGACCTTCCTAGTGCCCCGGGCTGATAGACCCGAGCTCCCTGTAGGGATCCTCGACTCGATGCGTTTCCGCTACGAGGCATGAGCCTAAAAGAACACTTCTCTCGATTTCTCGAGTCGGATCCTGACCGGCTCCATTTTGCGGCCCATTCACATCACCCCTGGCCCGATGTCAGCTTCGATGCCCACAAGCAGGCGTGGCAGGACGCCGCCGAGCACATGGACGACAAGTGGGACCAAGTGTTTGGGACAGTCATCCCCGAGACCACCGGTTTGATAGCGGAGATTCTTGGGCTGGAAGAAGGCGACACCATTGCTTTCGCCCCCAATACACATGAGTTGGTGCTGCGGGTGTTTTCGTGTCTCGACCCGCCGGTTCGTGTCCTGTCCACCGATTCGGAGTTCCACTCGTTCAATCGGCAGTCAAGACGTTGGGAGGAGGCTGGGGCGGCGATCATCGACCGAGTTCCCGCCGAGCCATTTGACACGTTCGCGGAGCGGTTCACTAGAGAGGCCCGCTCCGGAGTCCACGATCTGATCTTTCTCAGCCAAGTTTTCTACAACTCCGGGTTCGTCGTTTCCGAGCTGGATCGGATCGTCTCCTCGGTCTCCGAAGACAAGGCTTTCATCGTCGTTGATGGCTACCACGCCTTCATGGCCCGCCCCGTGAATATCGGTGCGATCCAGGATCGTGTCTTTTACCTCGCGGGTGGATACAAATATGCCATGTCGGGTGAGGGTGTGTGTTTTCTCCACTGTCCCCCGGGATATGGGCCCCGACCTGTGAACACGGGGTGGTATGCCGGGTTTGGCCAACTCGAGACCGGTGTCAGCGACCTGGTGCAGTTTGGCAATGACGGTTCGCGGTTCTCCGGTGCAACAACGGACCCGTCAGGGGTCTACCGAATGCGTGCTGTCCTCGGCTGGCTTGCCAGCGAAGGTGTTGGTCCTGCTGCGATCGCCGACCACGTCGTCGAACTCCAGCAGCAGTTCCTTGGCACCGATATTCGGCCCGGACGACTGTTGCCGCCAGATGGTGTTGAGCGGGGCAACTTCTTGACTTTCGAAACTGATTCGGCGGGCGAGATCTATCACGCGCTACACAATCGGAAAGTGATCACCGACTATCGAGGCAATCGGCTTCGCATTGGCTTTGGCATCTATCAGGACGAGACCGATGTCAATCGGCTGGTTGAGAATCTGAAGACTGTCCTCTGAGCCGGTAACTTCTACACAACGCCTGCTTACCAGACCATTGACATGTAATGCCCACAGCCGAGGTGGTGCCATCCCCTCACCAAATGGGATTCTGTGGATAAGTCGGTGTGAATACGGCACAATATCGTCGTGTCACAGATGCCCGTCTTACGTGTGGTCCCGGTGGCGGGGATACGCTCCCACGAGGAGGTCGACCCACTCCGTGTGGAGCGCCTGGTGGGGCGGATCAGTGAAGACGGGATCCAGGTCAACCCGATGATGTGCTCCGAAGCGCCCAGTGGGGAGTTGGTGTTGCTCGACGGGGCCACTCGCACCGAGTCACTTCGTCGACTCGGATTCGAGCACGTGGTGGTTCAAGTCATAGATCCTGAAGAAGTCAACCTAGAAACCTGGCACCACGTGATCAGAAAATGCACAGAACGAGAAATCCTCGACGACATCGAGGCCGTCGAAGAACTCACGGTCTCCAAAGGATCGGCCAACCCCAGTCTTCACATGTCCAGCGGCGATGTTCTGACCGTCAGCGCTACCGGCATTTCCCCCAACGCAGCCCTCACCGCGCTGGTTCATAGCTACAGCGGTCGTCGAACCGTGAGCAGAGTCACCGACCCCCGAGACGAGTCGGTGCCGTGGAAGTTCCCGACTTGGGCCACTGTGATCGAGTTTCCGAACCTCGCTGTCGAAGATGTGATGAAGGCGGCAGTTGGCGGCGATCTACTGCCCGCCGGCATAACCAGGTTCCTGGTGCCGGAACGCGCTCTCCGTCTCAACCTCGATCTGGAACTACTCCGCTCGTCGCTGACGGTCGAAGAAAAACAGGAGGCCTTGGAATCGATGCTGGCGGCACGCGCCCAGGCAGGTCGTATCCGGCGTTATGAGGAGACTGTCGTCATCCTCGACGACTAGGCGACATGATCGGCCGGACAGGACGCTAGGCGCCGGCCACAGCCTCCGGTACTACCGCGACACACACCAGTTCGACTTTGGCCCGGGGATCGAACAACTCACTGATCCCAAACAAAGCCATCGGCGGATAGTGGCGCCCGAACACCTCCCGATAGCAGTTCCCGATCTCCTTGAGATGCGATCGGTATTCGTTAATCGCCGGTGTGTAAATCGTCATCGAAACCAAGTCGGACGACTCCCCGCCAGCCCCCTCGATGACCCTGAGGACGTTCCGACAAGCCTGCGAGAACTGTTCGACGATGCCGTCGGCGATGCTCTCGTCGGCCTGGTGTCCGGTGAGACCGGCGATGTGCAATGCCCGGCCATCATCCGGGATCACCCCATAAGAGAACCCAGATGCGGGTGGCATCCCTTCGGGGTTGAACAGCTGATGTCTGGTCATCGGCCCGTCCATTCGGGTGGCCGTTTCTCTGTAAAGGCCTCGAAGAACTCCGCATGGTCATCTGTGGTCATTAGCAATGCTTGGGTAAACGCCTCCAACTCAATCGAGGATCCCAAGTCCATGTCCAGTTCGCGACTGAGCAGCACCTTGGTTGTCCCGTAGGCGAGTGTCGGTCCTTGCGCGAGTCTTGTCGCCAGTTGCCTAGTGCTGGCAGCAAGCTCATCATCATCGACCACCGAGGTCGCTAGACCGATTGCCTCGGCTTTGTGGGCATCCACCGGCTCGCCAAGCAGAAGGAGCTCGGACGCCCGACCCAACCCGACCACTCTTGGTAGAAGGTATGCCGAACCCATGTCGGCCCCGGCAAGTCCCACCTTCGTGAAGAGGAAGTGAAAAGACGCCGACTCTGCCATCAGGCGCAGGTCGGACGCCAGCGCGATCACGGAGCCTGCGCCGGCGGCTACACCGTTGATTGATGCGATCACCGGCATCGGAAGTCGTCGCAGTTTCTCAACCACAGCGCCTGTCATTCGGGTGAACTCGAGCAAACCCCGCGTGTCCATGTCCAGAAGCTGCCTGATGATCTCGTTGATATCACCGCCCGAGCAGAATCCCCGGCCAGAGCCGGTGATGACGAGAACACTCACGTCGTCACGATGTTCGATCTCGGCTACAAGATCCCTTAGGTCTGCATAGATATCGAAGGTGAGCGCATTGAGTTTCTCCGGCCGATCGAAAGTGATAGTCGCCACACCCTCGTCAACGTCGAAGGAGAAGTGGTCCCAGCTTTCGGTAAAACCGGCGGAGGCTCGGAACGGGCTCACGGGCCGGGAGATTACCGTCGATAGGCATGCTTGCCGTCTAGAGGTTAACTTCAGAGCAATGGAACAGACGCTTGATCAGGTCAGACAAGAACTCGCGGACATACACGATGAACTTCTCGCCTTGCCCAAAGACGATTTTGGTCGCCGCTCGGACCTGAAGGACCAACAGCACGAACTGCGACAACGGTCGCATCAACTTGTCGACCAACGGTCGATGCATGATGCCGCGGCTTTGAGGGCCGCATACGACCGGCTCGCTCAAGTTCGCGATCATCTCCACGATGAGCGGTTATCGGGCTCATCCATGGGCGACAACGCAGTATGGGGCGAACTGGCTATGGGAATCAACAGAGCGATCGATGCCGGCAACGGTGTTGATGAAGTTGAAACCCGACTCCAAGAGATCCTCACACAACTACGCAACTCGGGCTGAAACCTCATGGGGACCCAACCCCTAATCGAAGAATCGGAGCGTCTCGGACAGGCCCTTGTGCCGGTTGCCGAAGGTGGCACACCCGGTCGTGTCAACCGTGAACTCGTTGCTGCGCTTGGTAGTGCTGGGGTGTTCGAAAGGCTTTTCGGCTCCGACGACGTGTCCGCCACCGAACTCTGCCAGATGCGTCAGGGCTTGGCCCGTGTATGCACCGAAGCCGAGACAGCTCTCGCTGTTCAAGGCCTTGGGGGAAGTCCAATCCATCTCAACGGGAGCGCCGCAGTTAGGGATAGATGGGTGCCTGCCTTTCGGAGTGGTGAGGCGGTTGCGGCTTTTGCGCTCACCGAACCGGGAGCGGGTTCGGATGCAGCCAACCTGGCAATGAAGGCCGAGCCTGATGGTGAGGGTTTCAGACTGACCGGCGAGAAGCGGTACATCTCAAACGCACCCGAAGCCGATGTGGCCACCGTGTTTGCCAGAACGACAGACGGCGCAGGCGCCAGAGGGGTAACCGCTTTTGTTGTCCCCACTGACGGTGCCGGAATATCGGCAATCTCGCTTGACATGATCTCACCCCACCCCCTGGGGGGTTGGACATTCGACGGTGTGTTCGTCGGGTCTGATCACGTCCTCGGGGTCATTGACCAAGGATTTCGCGTCGCGATGCAAACTCTCGACATGTTCCGGCCCAGTGTTGGCGCTTTTGCCGTTGGCATGGCCGAGGCAGCGCTGAAGATCGCCGTTGAGCATGCCTCGACCCGCGAGGCTTTTGGGTCGCCATTGTCCGAATTCCAGGGAGTCTCCCACCAGTTGGCCGATGTCCGTCTGGCCATCGAGGCATCAGAACACCTCGTCTACGCGGCCGCGGAGGCTTACGACTCCGGCGATCGGGGAGGCCTCACCGGCAAGGCAGCCATGGCAAAGCTCCATGCCACCGAAACGGCGCAGAAGGCAGTTGATGTCGCCATACAGGTGTTGGGCGCACGGGGTCTCGAGTCAGACTCCACGTTGGCCCATCTGTACAAAGAAGTGCGGGCGCCCCGGATCTACGAAGGCACCTCGGAAATCCAACGCAACATCATCGCTAGAGAACTCTTCCGCGGTCACATCTGACTTGTTGCTATGACAAAGCAGGTCAGACCGCAGCGGTGCGGGCCCTGACCATCACGCAGGCCTCAGCCAGCCACTCGAAATCTCCGATTTCGAGAACCTCTTTCATCTCCATGGAGAACGCGCCGGGCTGTATCCATATGTTTCGGATTCCAGCTTCGGCACAATCAGCAAGCACCCCGATTCCCCGTTTCGCGGGAACAACCAAGACAACGATGGTGGGTTGCTCTGGAAGATCGCCCACACTCGCCCAACAAGGGTCACCGTCCACGGTGGTGCGGTAGGGGTTGACGGCGAACACGGCGAACCCCTTCGATTTCATATCCCGGTAGATGATGCTGCCGTATTTTGTGAGACGGTCGGTAGCGCCAACAATCGCAAGCGACGTGCCCCGATCGGCCAGCAAAGGTGTGAGATCTTTCATACCAGGTGAAACGCTAACCGACATCCTCGAGATTCCTAGAAAGCCGCTCTTTCACAAAGTCAGGGACCGGCACAGGTCGGAAATTCTCAGGGTCGACGTACACAATCACCTCTCGTCCCTCAACACACAGCGCCTCGTCGGAGAGACGTCTGGTTTCGATTGCGATTGTCATCGACGTGGTCCCCCATTTCTCAATGGCAATAGTGGTCTCCAAGGTCTCACCGAGGGTGGCCGGCGCCTTGAAGTCGATTTCGATACGGGCGGTCAGGACCTCGACGCCATGGCCGCCAAGCTCCTCACCGCCAAAACCGGATTCCTCATACCAATCGGTGAGAGCATCATCCCAATAGCGGGGAAAGTTGGCATTGAAGACAATTCCCTGCGGATCACAGTCCGAATATCGGATCTTCTGTCTGGTGGGCATCCCGGGAACATAGTCTCAGCGCTAGCGTCCCACGCCGTGAGCACTGTCATCGTCAGCGGAGACCCGATTACCCCACAACAGGTTGTCGAGGTCGCCTATCGCCGGGCAGACGTGGCGGTGTCTGACGACCTGGCGCAACGTCTCGCCCCTGCCCGAAGGGTGGTCGACGACGCGCTCGATTCAAACGAGGTCATCTACGGCATCACAACCGGTTTTGGCGCTCTCGCCTCGACTCACATCGGACGCTCCCAGGGCGAAGCACTCCAATACAACCTGCTTCGATCTCACAGCACTGGACTGGGAGATCCTCTCCCTGACGAGCTGGTGAGGGCGATGCTCCTCCTCCGGGCCCGAACACTCGCCCAAGGTCATTCCGGCGTGCGGCCTGTCATTGTTGAAAAACTGGTCGAAATGCTGCAAAAGGACATTCTTCCCGTGGTCCCGTCGCAGGGGTCGGTGGGGGCATCCGGAGACCTTGCACCGTTCGCCCACTTGGCCCTGCCGCTCATCGGCGAAGGACGTGTTCGGGTGAACAACATCACCATGGCGAGCGCTGACTCCGGGCTCGAGCCCATCGAACTACAAACCAAAGAGGGTCTTTCACTCCTCAACGGGACCGAAGGCATGACCGCGATGGGTGCGTTGGCTCTCGGAAGAGCACGGCTCCTCGTTGAAGCGGCCGATGTTGCGGCTGCCCTTACGGTGGAAGCGGTGCTGGGCAGCGCCACACCGTTCCGATCCGAGATCCACGCACTTCGACCCCACCCCGGTCAGACGGCCTCCGCACACCACATAGCCAGTCTTCTCCAAGGATCCGAGATTGGCGAAAGTCACAAAGACGACTTTGACCATGCTGTCCAAGACGCCTACTCCCTGAGGTGCGCACCCCAAGTTCATGGAGCGGTTGCTGACACCCTCGATTTCCTGGAATCCGTGCTGACCCGGGAAATGGCATCGGTGGTGGACAATCCGATCGTATTTCCGGAGACGGGAGAGGTGTTGTCGGGCGGCAATTTCCATGGCCAACCGCTGGCTTTCTCATTTGACTACGCCACCATCGCCGTCTCCGAGCTGGCGTCGATATCCGAGCGGCGAACCGACCGGGTCTTGGACCCTGTCCGCTCGCAGGGTCTCCCGGCGTTCCTTGCTCTCGAACCGGGCGTCAACTCCGGCTACATGGTTTGTCAGTACGTTCAAGCAGCGCTGGTTGCCGAAAACAAGGTCCTCTCCCATCCAGCATCCATTGAGTCGATTCCGACGTCGGGAAGCCAAGAAGACCACGTGTCGATGGGTTGGGGTGCCGGCAAGAAACTCCTCGAAGTGCTCGAAAACGTGCGCAGGGTGATTGCGATCGAGCTGATGTGCTCCACCCAGGGCATCGAGTATCGGGCCCCACTTCAGCCCGCCCCCGGCACGGCCCGGGCCGCGTCCACAATCAGGGAAGTGGTGCCACCGCTCGTCGAAGACAGGGCGCCGGCCGAGGACATTGAAACCATCGCCGATCTGATTTCGGGAGGAGCCTTCAGTGTCGGATGAGTGACCTGTTCCTCACCGGCATCGGGGAACTGACAACCAATACCGGCGACCCGATCGCCGATGCGGTTGTTGTGATCGACAACGGCGTGATTGCTTATGCGGGGGCATCGAGAGATGCTCCCGAGCATCGGGGACGGCCTCTGATGGAATGCGGGGGACGTGCGGTCCACCCCGGATTTGTCGATTCTCACACCCATCTGGTCTTTGCAGGCGACCGCTCCGGGGAGTTTGCCAGACGTCTCGCCGGGGAGGCCTATTCCGAAATCGCGGCAGCAGGCGGCGGAATTCTGGCAACGGTGGAGGCGACCCGGTCAACCTCTGAGGAGGATCTCTTCGAACAGGCCGCTTCTCGCGTCTGGACCATGATCAGAGGCGGCACCACATCCCTCGAGATCAAGTCGGGCTACGGCCTCGACGTGGACACCGAGCTGCGTCTGCTCAGAGTGGCCAAACGAATCGGCGAACAGCTTCCCGTAACCGTCAGAACAACCTTTCTAGGTGCTCACTCGATACCTCCCGAGTACCAGACAAACCGGAAGGGCTATGTCGAACTTCTCATAGAAGAGATGCTCCCGGCGACCGCCAATCTTGCCGACTACTGCGACGTTTTCGTCGAGGAGAATGTCTTCTCCGTTGACGAAGCGCGCAAGATTCTCACCGCGGCAAGCGCTCTCGGTCTGGGCGCACGGGTTCACGCCGAACAACTCAGTCATCTTGGCGGTGCCTCACTCGCCGCAGAGATCGGAGCCGCCTCGGCAGATCATCTCGACCATGTGACTCCCCACGATGCGGCCTCACTGAGTGAGTCCGGAGTGACCGCAGTGCTGGTTCCGGGCGCCGCCTACACGCTGAACACACCCCAGCCCTCCGGACGGATGCTTTGGGATGCAGGCTGCACCGTGGCGTTGGCCACGGATTGCAACCCGGGGACGTCCTACATGGAGACAATGGGTCTGGTCATCTCACTCGCCGTGGTCGGGATGGGTCTATCCGTCGAGGAGGCGTTGTGGGCTGCCACTAGAGGTGGTGCGGTGTCTCTGGGTCTTGACGACCGGGGTCTGATCAGCCCCGGTTTCGCGGCCGACCTGGTTGTCTTGGATGCACCCACGGTGGCCCATATCCCCTATCGCCCCGCCACCAATCTCGTCGCGACAACTATCAAGAATGGCACCATCGTCGCTGGTGAAGACTTGAATACAGCGTCCCGCTATTGAGAGGAGTCAGCTTGGACCGTAAGCGCATCGAGGCATTCCTGGAGAAATTCACAGGATTTCTCTCCGGCACCACAACGATCGGTTTATTGGCGGTAGCCGACCGGTCGGGGCTGAACGCATACCTTGGAGAACACCCGAGCGGAAAAGCGGCCGATATCGCCGAAGGCGCCGGATTGGACCCCCGCTACGTGACAGAGATCCTCTCCGGTCTCGCTGCAGCCGGTGTCGTTGAATACGACCCGACGACGACGACATTCACGCTCCCCCCGGAACACGCTCTGTTCCTTGCCAGCGATGCCAGCCCCTATTTCATGGGCGGATGGCTTGACATGTTGCCCTCGATCATGAGCCAGGTCGAAGGCGTGGCCAACGCCACGGTTCACGGTGGAGGTGTCGGCTTCGAGGAGTTTGGGGGAACGATCATCCGGGGTATCGATCGGGGCAATACCCCGTCGCAAAAGGCCTTCCTCACCTCCAAATGGTTGCCTGCTATCCCCGGAATGCTTGAACAACTAGAAAAGGGGATTCGGGTGGCCGATATCGGAAGTGGATCGGGTACGGCCGCCATTCTGATGGCACAGGCATATCCCAACTCTGAGTTATTCGGCTACGACGTGTCGGGTGACTCGGTGACGGTGGCGCGCAGTCGATCCGAAGACATACCCAATGTCGAATTTCACCCCTACACAGCCGAGGACATCCCCACCGACCCTGGCTTCGACCTGATCACATCGTTCGACGTGATTCATGATCTTGCCGACCCGATGTCAGGGTTGAAGAGGATTCGAGAGGCCTTGAAGCCGACCGGGTCCTATCTGATGATGGAGCCCAACGCCAGCTCTCATCTCGAAAACAATCTGGACGACCGCGGGGCGATGCTCTACGGAGTTTCAGCCCTGCACTGCATGACCCAATCCCTGGCGCAGAACGGCGCCGGTCTCGGGGCGGCATGGGGCGAAGAGATGGCCCGAGAATACGCAGGCGAAGCCGGTTTCACTTCTTTCGATCGGCTCGAGCAGATCACCAACCGCTTCTCCGCGTTTTACCTGCTGAAGCCGTGACCCGCCAGTGGATCGCCGAATTGGCATGGCTCGGTGGCGAGGATCTCGAACGGGATGTTTTCCTCGAGGTTGAAGACGGTCATTTTGTCACTGTCACACCCAACGTCACCGATGAGCCCGGGTCACGTCTACCGGGGGTAACACTTCCCGGAATGGTGAACACTCACTCACACGCTTTCCACCGAAAACTGAGGGGGCGCACCCATCGGAAGGGTGGGGACTTCTGGATCTGGCGTGACCTCATGTACCAGGTTGCGGCCGACCTCACGCCGGAGTCATATGAGGAGATCGCCACCAACGTGTACGCCGAGATGGTGGGAGCGGGTTTCACGACCGTGGGTGAATTCCACTATGTCCATCATCAGATGGGGGGACGGCCGTATCACGATCCCAACGAGATGGGTCATGTCCTCATCCGAGCCGCGAGACGGGCGGGGATCCGGATCGCACTCTTGGACGCCGGCTACTTCACCGCAGGCCTGGATGGGAGCCCGCTAAGCCCGGTTCAAATGCGATTCAGCGACGGGACGGTTGATTCCTGGCTGGAGCGGGTTGCGTCGCTCGCCGATTGCTACCGGGACCAACCCGATGTCCGTGTCGGTTTGGCTCCACACTCGGTGAGAGCGGTGCCGGAGTCCTACCTGGCCACTCTCGTGGAGCAGAAAGCTCCTGACATCACCACCCACATTCACGTCTCCGAACAACCAACCGAAAACCAGGTTTGCCGGGACATCACCGGAGTCACCCCTGTTGGGCTACTCGATCGCGTTGGAATGTTGGGACCAGACACCACCGTCATCCATGCCACCCACCTCACCGATTTGGATATCGACCTCCTGGGAGGCAGCCATACGCGGGTTTGCTACTGCGCCACCACCGAACGTGAGTTGGCTGACGGAATTGGCCCGGCCGCATCACTTCACGCCGCCGGCTCACCAATCAGTATTGGCTCCGATTCTCATGCTGTCATCGATCCGTTTGAAGAGTCGCGAGGGCTGGAGCTTCACAATCGCCTCGCCACCGGTCGACGGGGCGAATTCGCACCTGAGTATTTGTTGGAGGCAGCTACCAGAAGCGGTGCCGCCGCGCTCGGCTTTGAGACAGTAGGCCTTGTCGTTGGGGCGAACGCCGACTTCATCACCGTCTCATCGTCATCGCCGCGAACCAGCGGTCTCACCTCCGATCAAGGAGTGGCCCAGATCGTCTTTGCTGCGACCAGCGCCGACGTTACCGACGTGTTTGTGGCCGGCAATCGGATTGATGGTCTTTAGCGGTGTGTCACTAGTAGAGACTGGAAAACCAGTCGGGGGACCGCGCCGGCTCCATACCGCCAGGGCATCGTCCGATGTCGAACAGGACCGCTGCTGCGGGCCCGGGTACCGGGACGACCACCTGG
The DNA here is from genome assembly GCA_964195405.1 of uncultured Acidimicrobiia bacterium. Taxonomy (GTDB): domain Bacteria; phylum Actinomycetota; class Acidimicrobiia; order Spongiisociales; family ZC4RG35; genus CAXMPK01. The sequence continues at coordinate 6,998 of CAXMPK010000002.1, read as the reverse complement.
GGAATCCCACACTGAATCAACCCTGTGCCCACCCACACGAACTCCCATGGCTCAGGGTTTGGACCCTGACTCTGAACATCATCTGGATAAGACGGGACAAAGCCGTGCATCATCGCTACCGCGAAGTTGTCCTCTTCAAGCCATCGGTAACCGCTGGTCGAGCGGAACTCCCCAAACGTCCCGCTGCGATACCGAAAATCGAGGGCATAACCGCCATGATGTTTCGAGGTCCCCGGTATCGACCACCAGGTGAGAGCGGCGTCAATGGCGTTGTCCGACGTACCCACGAGCTTGGAGAGGAATTGAGTTCGCTGGGCCGCCGGGGAGCGGTAGGCAGAAGAGACGACAAACAACATCCCGGCATCTCGGGCATCCATTTTCAGCGTCCGCCAGGCTTGGGCGGCCTGCTGTTGCATGGTGACACCGTCGGCGCTGCCAAGGTTTTCGGAGGCAGTGGGTCTGAGCACATAGCCGCGCTCGAAAGCCAGTTCCCAAATTCGAGCGTCTAATTCGTCGTCGCCGGTGATCGGGTAACTTCCGTTTGGCGCGTCCAGGTTGGGCAATGTGTTGGCGACGGCGTATTCGTAAAGGAACTGGAAATCTTCACCCGTGTATTCAGGGGGTCGAAGCTCCTCAGCCAGAGCTGGCGGAGAGCCACTGAACATCATGGCCACCACGGCCACACCAACCAAGAGTCTCCTCATCACCCTGAAAACGGTAGAGCCGCCGGGGCATTACCAGGCCCCACCACCACCACCACCGCCGCCGCCACCGCCACCACCGGAGAAACCGCCGCCACCGCCAGAGGATCCGGGTGGGGTAAAGGCACCCGACAAAGCCGACTGAAGACCTGAGAAGGCGTTCTCGGTGTGACCACCGGTGTATCCATAGTGACCGAACCAGTAGATCGAAGAGGCTGTCTCCAGCTCGGGCGGTGCATGGAGGCGGGCATTCTCCAAAACCTCCTCGGCCACACCAAATGTGATGGCATAGACGAGGTAGCGATCCCAAAGCTCGAGCGATATCGCCGGAGCCTCTTCGAGCCGTGAGAAGTCTGTCAGGTACCTGCGGAAAGCGGTCCAACGTGCCGATTCCAGCGCGCCTTCCGGGCTGCGTTTGGTACGGACACGACGAAAACTCAGGAGAACAAACAGGATGGTGGCTCCTAGAAACATCCCGAAGAGGATCAGGACCGCGATGGTCCCACCGCCCGGTCTCTCACCGAGAACACCGGGCAGCACGAAGAAGGACACTATGAGAATGACGATCAGAGAGATCCTCACGAACCACGAGATACCGTGACCGGCGTTGTCGATCATCCCGCTGCGACGGACCGCGGCCAATACTCGATCACGAAAACTCTGGTAGGTCTTGGCATTCGAGGTGGCGTCTTCACGGATCGCCACTTTGAACTCATGGAGTGGTCTGGGTCCCAATTCGAGTGCGCGCCGCACCACAGTCATCACCGACTGCTCGAAATCCCTGAGGCCAGTCTCTTTCTCGGTGAGCGAGAGCACTAGGTCAGTGATGGTCTCGGTTTTGAGCCCACCCCAGGTGCTTCGCTCCACTTGTGCCGGTGTGGCATCGATCACCCCTTGTCGGATTAAATCGAAAAGGGTTGCCGTGAATTCCCTTTCGGTAACCCCTCCCTGGGAGATAAGAGCACCCACCTCAGCAGGGGTGAGGTCAGTCGGTGGCTCCTGCTCGTACTCACGGTCGTAGTCGACTCTTGGTTCCTTGCCATAGAAGAAGTAGACGAGTCCCCCGAGTCCGAGAACAATGAGAATCAAGACAACGCCGCCCACGATCAGCCCGGTCCGAGACGCTCGGGCAGCCTCCTCCGCATTAAGGGCGAATTGAGCCTCTTCGGCAAGAATCCTTTCGAGACCGTCACCGTCGACAACCTGGGCACCTGAGGTGGAAGTCAGAAGATGGATCGGGAAAACAACACGCAACTCGACCCATTGCTCGGGCGGTACTCGTCTGGCTTCCAGGGAAGGCGAGACCCCGTCTTCACCAAGACTGGTCGAACCCTCGACGGTATATGGATGACCCCACACCAGAACTTCGCCCGTTGTGGCTCCTGATGGCAGAACGGCTCTCGCACTCAGTTCGTCAAGCCCTGCCGACCAGCTGTCGCCCCATACTTGGTAGTTGACGTCGACAACGTCGTCGTATGCCACGGTTAGCCCGGTAACCCGATAGACCAACTGAAACGTTCGTTGCGTGTCGGTGCTGGCGTGATGCCAAACGATTCGGACGAATGAGCCGTTTTGTTCGACTCCATATGTTCCAGCGGGTGAAGCACAGCCAAGAATGGTGCACCCGCCAAGCTGATAAGAACCACCCTGGTCGCTGACGGAAATGACGTCGATGGTCTCGCCGAATCGAAGGTTGATGTCCCGATATGCGCCGGAGAAGCTCCCAGAAAAGTCATAGGTGAGCAACTCGGTGACGTCGAGCGACCCATTTTCGTTGACGACCACGGTGACATCGGCTCGGGCCATCCAAAACGACTTTGCCAAAGCCGGCAGCGCCGGCAGCACCACCAGCACAATGACTGCCAACAGTCGTAGTTTGGCCTTCACATCAGAACTCGACGGCGGGTGCCTCCTCCGCCTCGTCTCCCGCCACAAAGAACTCCCGGACCTTGAAACCTGTGGCACTAGCCACGAAATTGGTCGGGATCTGCTGAACCTTGTTGTTGTAGGTCAACACTGTGTCGTTGTAGATCTGACGACTCACCGCAATCCGGTTCTCGGTCTCCTCGAGATCCTCCTGGAGGCTGGCGAAATTCTCAGACGCCCTCAGCTCCGGATAGTCCTCGGCAACAGCAAAAAGCTGACGCAGGGCTTGGGTCAGGAAGTTCTCAGCCTGAGCCTGCTCGCCGGGCGTCGACGCTGCTTGGGCACCACCTCTTGCCTGGGTGACCCTCTCGAAGGTCTCCTGCTCATGGGTTGCATAACCCTTGACCGTCTCCACCAGGTTGGGGATCAAGTCGTACCGCCGTTTCAGCTGCACGCCAACCTGTGACCAGGAGTTGTCGACACGGTTGCGGTCACGGACCAGACCGTTGTAGATAACGACAAGAATCGCGATCAAAAGACCGAACGCAGTCAGAAAGATGATCCAACCCATGAGTGGAGTTTAGGTGGTCAACCCATCGCCTGTTGCTGCTTGCTTGGGAGCAAAGAGGTGCAACGAGACACAGTCACCGTTTCGGCGGGGGCGGCTGTGAGTCAACCGCGGTTGCCCAGTCATCGGGAAGCTCAACGGTTGACATACGGGACATCAGGCTCAGATAGATCTCGGACGCGGGACCATCCACCTTTGCTCCCGGGTCGCCATCGCCATAGGTCCAGGTCCGTGCCAGATCCGAAGGGGTGACCGTCAGGGTCTGAACATCTCCGAGCGGAGCCAACCACATGTCCCCGAACTCGTCGAGTCCCGCTTCGGCGACGAGATCGTGAAGTGGTTCGGGCTCTCCGAAGGCCTGTTCGGCATCCCAACGATGCACTCCGGTCTCGACCAGCATCCGTGTTTCCCAGAACCCGAGAACCCGGCTGGGGCCAAAGGCCCAGGTGGGGGTACTCGGATCGGCGTCGGAAAGCGCTCCAACCATCTCCCCGAGATTCAGCTCATACCACTCGACCGAATCCATTCCCTCAGGCAAACGTGGAGCCGAAATGCGGTCCTGGGGAAGCTGGCGACAAATCAGCACAGTTCGCCCATGGACCGAAGCGGTATGTGAGGCCAGGTCTGCCAGGGTCCAGTCGGGATACTGAGGCACCATTCGGCCGGGGTCCCGACGAACTGCGTCGGCGAGACGCTGCCCCTGGGATTTGATCACCTCGAGTGTTTCAGCCGAGTGCACGCACCATCGCCTCACCCATGTCTGATGGTGTCTCGGCGATAACGATGCCGGCGGCCGTCATTGCCTCAATCTTGGCCACGGCTGTGCCTATGCCACCCGACACGATTGCCCCGGCATGACCCATCCTTTTGCCCGCCGGCGCGGTGGTGCCGGCGATGAACCCCGCCACCGGTTTGCTCATCTCTGATTTGACAAACTCAGCGGCCTCCTCCTCGGCGGCCCCACCTATTTCACCGATCATCACCACTCCATCGGTCTCGTCGTCGTCCTGAAACATCCTGAGGCAATCGACAAAACTGGTGCCGCTGACCGGATCGCCTCCGATGCCGACCGCCGTCGTTTGACCAAGACCAAGAAGTGTCAGTTGGTGCACGGCCTCGTACGTGAGCGTGCCCGATCGTGAGATGACGCCGATCCTTCCCCTCTGGTGGATGTAGCCGGGCATGATTCCGATCTTGCACTCCCCTGGTGTGATCACCCCGGGACAGTTGGGGCCGATCAGCCGTGTTCCGCTTCCTTGTAGATACCGTTTGGCCTCGATCATGTCGGCAACGGGGATCCCCTCGGTGATAGCGACTACAAGCTCGAGACCGGCGGCGACAGCTTCCATGACCGCGTCGGCCGCAAACGGGGGCGGAACATATACGACCGATGCGTTGGCACCGGTGGCGGCCACTGCCTCTTTGAGCGTGGCAAAAATCGGTAGGTCGACGGAATAACTGTCGTCACGCTCGGGGACTCCGGAGTGGTCGGTTTCGCCCTCGAAATGAAATTCGGTGCCGGCTCGCGACGGATGGACCGCACCCACCATCTGAGTCCCATAGGCAATTGCCTTATCAGTGTGGAACTGCCCTGTCTTACCCAGACCTTGAACCAACACCTTGGTGTTCTCATCCACGAGCACACTCACGTCGTCAACTCGAAGATCTTCTCAGCGCCATCCCGGAGGTTGTCGGCACCGACGACTTCCAGGCCCGATTCTTCGATTATCTGCCTACCCAGCTCGACATTGGTTCCTTCAAGACGAACCACAAGCGGAACTTCCAACCCGACCCGTCCAATGGCTTCGACGATGCCTGTTGCAATGATGTCGCAACGCATGATTCCACCAAAAATGTTGACGAAGATCCCTTTCACATTGGGGTCTCGAGTGATGATCTGAAAAGCGGTTGTCACCTGATCGGCGGTTGCCCCTCCACCGACATCGAGGAAGTTTGCCGGCTCCCCACCGACATGTTTGATCGTATCCATTGTGGCCATAGCCAATCCAGCGCCGTTGACAAGACACCCGATCGTTCCACTGAGCTTGATGTAGTTGAGTCCGGCATTCTTAGCGGCCAACTCGGCGGCGTCCTCCTCCGTGTCGTCACGCATGTCGGCGATATCGGGATGGCGGTATAGCGCGTTGTCATCGAAGGCCATCTTGCCGTCAAGAGCCATCACCAGACCCTCCGTCGTAGCAACAAGCGGGTTGATCTCGATCAAGTCTGTGTCCAACTCGGTGGCAGCCCGCGCAACCGCCTTGACAAACACCGCGAAGTGCTTGGCGGCGTCGCCCTCGAGGCTGAGACCGTGTGCGAGCTCGTTGGCCTGGAATGAAGCGAGACCGATTGCGGGGTCGATTTCTACCCGGAGAATCTTCTCGGGTGTTTCCTCAGCAACCTTCTCGATCTCGACGCCGCCCTCGACAGAAGCCATCACAATGTTCCTCGAGGCAGTCCGATCAAGGAGCACGGCAAGATAGAGCTCACGGTCGATGGCGATGCCCTGCTCGACGTAAAGGCGATTGACTACCTTTCCCTGTTCACCGGTCTGGATGGTGACCAGAGTGCTGTTCAGCATTTGTTGTGCCAGCTCGCGGACGGCGGCCTCGGCGGCGCCAGGGCCACCCTCGATGCCATCGGTTATCACGTTGACGCCATGCACGTCAGGGTGCTCGTTGAATGTCCCTTTGCCACGACCACCGGCGTGGATCTGGGCTTTGAGAACAACAACCGGATTACCCGACTCTTCGATGAGTGGCCGGACCGCGGCAGCAGCCTCATCGACTGAACGGGCCACACGCCCCAAGGGCACCGGGATGTCTCGGGCGGCCATCAGTTGCTTGGCCTGATGCTCGTGGATTTTCAATTGATTCCTCTCTTAGGCGAGACATTGGCGTCGACCCATGATGAGATCTCGTCGAGTGGAGTACCCGGCGTGAATATGGTCGCTATGCCTGCATCAACGAGCCCAGGAACATCGGCATCGGGGATAACCCCACCTCCGAATACCACGACATCAGCCGCATCCCGTTGGGCCAGTTCTGTCACAACCTGAGGGAAGAGAGTGTTGTGGGCTCCTGAAAGCGAGGAGAGACCTACGGCGTCAACGTCTTCCTGCAATGCGATTTCCGCTATCTGGGACGGGGTCTGGTGAAGACCTGAGTAGATCACCTCGAACCCTGCGTCCCGAAGTGCGCGAGCGATGACCTTGGCACCACGATCGTGTCCATCGAGACCTGGTTTTGCGATGAGAATTCGTCTGGGCATGACCGGCGACAAAGGCTAGTGGTGAATCGCTGGTTGACCACAACGGCGTCGAGTCGTCGTGATCAAACTGGTAGGCAATCATTGGTGATTGGACTACATATGGCATGATGTATGGCGTGAAACGGACCACGGTGTACTTCCCTGAGGAGATGAAGGCTGTAATCGAGCGGGAAGCTGTCCGGCGCGGGGTGACCGAGGCCGAGGTGATCAGGACCGCGGTGGAGTCACTTCTCGGTGATTCAAATCCACCGATCCCAGACCTCCCCCTGTTTCCCAACGGGTTCGGGATAGACATCGCGGGCAGGGTGGACGACCTGCTCGTGGGAATGGCTGGCGACGTCATGGAAGACATGTGATTTGCGACACCAGCGGAATCCTCTCAGCATTCTCAGCTGATCAACCACATCACACCGAGTCTGCGACGGCGCTTCGAAATGCCGATGCTCGGCTCGTTTCACCCGGTGTGTTGACCGAGATCGACTACCTCGCATCGCGACAACTCGGACACCATTTCGCTGACAAGATCTCAGTCGCCCTGGCCGGGCCCGAATCCCAGATTCTCGCATTCACCCAAGAAACGCTGAAGGCTGCAA
>CAXMPK010000001.1:0-6141 GCA_964195405.1 uncultured Acidimicrobiia bacterium | reverse complement strand
ACCGACCCCGCCGCCGTGATGAACCGCCACCCACGCTGCCCCTGAAGAAACGTTGAGCATGGCGTTGAGGATCGGCCAGTCGGCAATGGCGTCCGAACCGTCGGCCATCGATTCGGTTTCACGGTACGGAGAGGCGACCGAACCCGAGTCGAGGTGGTCGCGTCCGATCACTATCGGAGCTGAGACCTCTCCCGAGGCCACCAGCTCGTTGAATCGGAGTCCGGCGAGGTGTCGCTCGCCATACGAGAGCCAGCAGATGCGCGCGGGGAGACCTTGGAAATGCACCTTTTCGCCCGCCATCCGGATCCATCGTGCCAGGGCTTCGTTTTCGGGGAACAGGTCGAGGAGAGCCCGGTCGGTGGCGGCGATGTCGGCAGGGTCGCCGGACAATGCCACCCACCGGAATGGTCCCGATCCCTCGCAGAACAGATCACGGATATATGCCGGCACGAACCCCGGATATGAGAAGGCCTTTGTGTAACCGGCGGTCTCTGCCTCACCGCGGAGGTTGTTTCCGTAGTCGAACACCTCGGCACCGGCGCTCTGGAAGCCGACCATGGCCTCGACCTGGGTGGCCATCGACTCTCGGGCAGACTTGACATACGTTCCGGGGTCGTCCTCCCGAAGGGCCTCTGCCTCGTCGAGGGTATAGCCAGCAGGGATGTAGCCATAAAGCGGGTCATGGGCCGAGGTTTGATCGGTGACGATGTCGACATCCAGCCCCAAACCGAGCAGTTGGGGAAACAGGTCGGCGGCATTGCCCAGCAGTCCGATCGAGAGTGCTTTCCGGTTTCGTTTGGCGGACATCGCCATGTGGATGGCATCGTCCACCGTGTCGGCTTGGACATCGAGATACCCGGTTTCGAGACGACGCTGTATTCGGTGTGGGTCGACGTCGATGCAGAGGGCGACACCGCCATTCATGGTGATAGCCAAAGGCTGAGCACCACCCATGCCACCGAGACCCCCGGTGAGAGTCAGAGTGCCTGCAAGAGTGCCGCCGAACTTCTGTTCGGCTATGGCGACGAATGTCTGATAGGTGCCCTGAAGGATCCCCTGGGTTCCTATGTAGATCCACGACCCCGCGGTCATCTGTCCGTACATGATCAGGCCTTCGGCCTCGAGCTCCCAGAACTTTTCGAGTGTCGCCCACTTGGGGACGAGGAGGCTGTTGGCGATGAGGACGCGGGGAGCCATGTCGTGGGTGCGGAACACGCCAACCGGCTTGCCGGATTGGACCAGAAGGGTTTCGTCGTTCTCGAGCCTTTGCAACGTGGCGACAATTGCGTGAAGCGACTCGAGGTTCCGGGCTGCTTTGCCACGGCCGCCATACACGATGAGTCGTTCCGGATCTTCGGCAACATCGGGGTCGAGGTTGTTCAGCAGGCAGCGGAGGACGCCTTCTTGTAGCCAGCCAGGTGTGTTGAGGTCGGTACCGTGCGGTGCGTGAAGGGGGAAGGTGAGGTCAAGCATCGCACAGGGAGCCTAAGCCCTCTCAGTGTTCGTTGATACCAACAGTGGCGGTATGCAAAGGCAGTCGCGATGACTACTTGCGGAGCATCCCGTCCAGGCGTCGATTGGCGATGACCGCCCCAATCAGTCCCATCACCAGAAGGAAGGCGGCGTGACCGAGCATGGTCCAATCGAGTATGCCGAGTGTGAACCCTCGGAGTAATTCGGTTCCGTGATATAGAGGCGAAATCTTGGCGATGTTCTGGATCAGTGGCGGATAGACATCGATTGGATAGAAGGTGCCCGAGAAGAGAAAGAGTGGCATTGTCACCAGTGTGACGAGGTCGAAGTCTTGCCATGAGCGCATATAGGTGGTGGCAGCCATGCCAACCGCTCCAAACGCGAATCCGATCAGTGTGGCGGCCGGGATAGCAAGGATCGCAGTCCAGGATGTGGTGAGGCCCATGGCGAACATCACAAGGATGAAGGCCGTGGAGTAGAGGACTCCGCGTAGCAGTGCCCAACCGATCTCCCCGATCGCGATGTCCGAAGGCTGCATAGGTGTGGTCAGCACACCGTCGTAGACCTTCTGAAACTTCAGCTTGAAGAAGATGTTGAAAGTGGTCTCGATCACCGATCCGTTCATCGCCGAGGCCGCCATCAGCGCCGGTGCGACAAAAGCCGTGTAACTGATCTGGATTCCGCCCGGACCAGTGACGTCACCGACCAGGGCTCCGATCCCTACCCCGATCGAGAAAAGGTAGAAGACGGGTTCGAAGAAACCACTGAAAACGATCTTCCAAAGACGTCGGTAGACGATGTAGTTGTGTTCCCAGATTCGCTGGGCTCGAAACGGTGTGATCTTGCCCAGCGGAGTGATTCGACTTGGTGCCTGGACACTCATGGCCTGATCTTCCGATCAAGAATGCGCACCGATAGATAGACGCCGATGGCCATCATTGCCACCAGGTAGGAAGCGTTTACCCACATTGGGATCGAGGTGACGATGGTGCTGTCAGCACCAGGGAGAGCAATCTTGCGGACAAGCTCAACCCCGTGAAAGAGCGGTGTGACATAGGCGACGGACTGGAGGAATTCGGGCAGCTGGCTGATCGGGAAGAAGGTTCCGGAAAACAGAAAAAGCGGGACGATCGCGAAACGGAAGAGGCTCGCCAGGCTCGCTCCATCTTTCCGGGTGAGTGTCCAGGCAGTTACCACCGCGGTAAAGGCAAGACCGGTGAGAATCCCTGGCAGGACGGCGATGAGGGCTGGGCCTAACTCCATGGCCCCAAAGAGCACCGAGATGACTGCAAAAACCGTGAGAACGAAAGCCAGCCTGGCTGCTCCCCAAATGAGACGTCCCCAGATGATGTCAGCCGGCCCGAGGGGTGTGGTGATCGTTGCGAAGAAGTTTTTACGCCACAGGACGCCGGCCATCACGGGGAAGGAGCCGTCGGTAGCTCCGTTTTGCATCCCCGAGGCTGCCATCAAGCCGGTGGCGACAAAAGCAAGATAGGGGACAGCGAGGTCACCAGTACCGGTGTCGACGAGTAAACCAAGACCAGCGCCCATGGCGGCCAAGAACAGCACCGGGTTGACGAAAGATGTGATGACAGTGCCCCGCCAGGTCCGGCGATATGCAATGACCTCCGACTCTGCGAATCGGAGCGAGCGGCTGAGGGCGGTCATCAGTCGATCAACCGGCGGCCGGTGAGACGGAGAAAGACGTCTTCGAGTGTCGAGCGACGAACCAGGACTTGGTCGGGACTGATGCCTCGGGAATGAAGACCCTCTTGGGTGGCATCAGCGTTGTCGGTGTACAGAAGGACTCGGTCGGCTAGCACTTCGGAGCGGGCTGCCACGCCCTCCATTTTGAGGACAGCCTCATCCTTCTGCCCATCGAGAAAACGCAACTCGACCACTTCGCGCGGGGCGTACTCCTCGATCAGTTGGCGCGGCGATCCTTCAGCAACGATCTTCCCTTCATCCATGACGACCAATCGGTCACACAGTTGCTCGGCCTCGTCCATGTAATGAGTGGTGATGACGAGGGTCGCTCCCCCCTGCTTGAGCCGATACAGACGATCCCAGAGAAGATGACGGGCCTGAGGATCGAGTCCAGTTGTGGGCTCGTCGAGTATGACCAGCTCCGGTTCGTTGATCAGGGCGCGGGCGATGGTGAGTCGTCGCTTCATACCCCCAGAGAGTGGTTCTACCTGGGCGTCACGACGTTCGGATAGTTGGGCGAAGTCGAGGAGCTCGTCGATCCGCGGCCTTATCTCGGCCTTGGACATGTCGTGATAGCGACCGTAGATATAGAGGTTCTCAGCAACGGTCAGCTCCAGGTCGAGGTTGTCCTCCTGGGGCACCACACCGATGCGTTGGCGGATCCCTCGACCCTGAGTATCGGGGTCGAGTCCGAAGACTGTCATTTGCCCAGACGTGATCGGACTGACGGTGCTGATCATCCGCATGGTTGATGTCTTGCCTGCGCCATTGGGACCGAGAAACCCGAAGGCCTCACCCTGCTGGATGTCGAAATCGATCTCGTCGACGGCTGTGAAATCGTCGAACATCTTGGTTAAGCCATGGGCCTTTACGAGCGGTTCACTCATGAATTGAGGGACGTTACTGCTTCGGCGGGACAGTTCCCTTTCGCCGTTCTTCAGGGGAAGCCTGCGAGAAGCCGCCTCATCAATACCGATCGAGCTTGATCACTGTTTCGGCATCCTTGCGACCACCAAAACGGCGTGGCTTAGTTTTGTCCGCCGGGTAGCCCAGGGAAATCGCATACCTGGCGACAGATCCGTCAGGTGCTCCCAAGAAACTCTGCACGCCGTCGGAGCGGTGCAATGTGATCGGACAGGAGGCGACCCCGACCGCGTTTGCCGCCAGCATCATGTTCTGAGCGGCGCGACCGATATCGAACATGTTCCCGCCTTCTTCCTGAATTAGAACGATGGTCGCCACCGAGTCACGGACAGGCTGGGTGAAGTCTCCAAATGCGGCGAGAGCCTGGAGGCGCTCAGGGTCAGTGACGGCGACGAAAGACCAGTCCTGATTGTTCTTTGAACTTCCGGTCCAGCGCCCTGCCTCGAGGATTGCACCAAGGTCCTCGGTGGTCAGGGCCCCGTCTTGATAGTCGCGAATCGAGCGCAGCTTGACGATGAATTCGTAGGTGTCGTTCATGAGTGTGAGCCTATGACAGATACGCTGGAGACGTGACACGATGGATTCTGGCGTCGGCGTTGGTACTTTCAGCATGTGGTTCGGCTTTAGGCAGTGGTCGGGAGGTAGAGCCACAAGTGGGTGAGGACGCGTTGGATGGCCAATTCACCTTTGTTGTCAATTCATTCGAATGTGGCAAGACGGAGGTCAAGAACGGAGTTCTCACCCAGGACGCAAACGGTGAGTTCTGTCTGCTCGATCTCACTGTTACCAACACCGGGGATGAGGGTCGCCACTTTCTTGTCGGTGCTCAGGGCTTATTCGGCTACTCCGGGGGAAGGCTGACACCCTCGAACGAGGCCACGTTGATACTCAACCCTGCCGTCATCAACGAGGAGGTCAACCCGGGACTCTCGATCAATGCCACGGTTGTCTTTGACATTGGCGATCCCGAGGACATCGAGTTCGCCCATCTCAAGGATGCCCCGCTCTCCCAGGGCGTGAAGGTGAGGGTTGGTCAGGAGCGCGGGTAGAGGATCACTTGAGTGCAGCGGAAGGTGGCCAACGTTTTCCCGCTTGATTCGTCGCTCACGTCGACGTCCCAAACCTGAGTTGTGCGTCCGCTGTGGATCATGATGCCTTCAGCCGCAATCGTCCCCTCTCTGATGGCGCTCAGAAAGTTCGCCTTTGCTTCGATTGTTGTGAATCCGATTCCACCTTCAGGCATATTTCCGATGCATCCATACCCGGCCACCGTGTCGGCGATGGACATGATGAGCCCGCCATGCAGATACCCGTTGGGAGCGAAGTGTTGTTGATTCATGACACAGCGCATGACGGCGCCGCCCTCAGTGATTTCGACCAGTTCCAACCCCAAGTGCCCGGGAAGAAGGGTTTTCCCCGCTTCGCGGAGCATCTCCACGAGAGCGGTTCGATCGATCGGATTTGGTGGATCGAGTGTCATGGGCCGAGCGCCCTATCTGACAGTGTCATTCCTTTGGCACCCTAGACAGCCGGGAGATAGGTTGGCTTCGACCGATCCACGACAGGAGACGCACCCGCGATGCCCACACCACATATCTCAGCAGATAAGGGTGACTTCGCCCCTTCGATTCTGTTGCCAGGTGACCCTCTCCGCGCCAAGCACATCGCCGAGAATTTCCTCGACGATGCGAGACAGGTCAATTCTGTGCGAAACATGCTCGGATACACCGGCTCATACGATGGTGTCCCTGTCTCGGTGATGGGCACTGGGATGGGTATCCCGTCGGCGTCGATCTACGCAACAGAATTGATCACCGAATATGGCGTTGAAAGACTGATTCGAGTCGGCTCGTGCGGAGGGATCCTTCCCTCGGTCGAGATTCGGGATGTAATTCTTGCCATCGGTGCTTGCACCGATTCTCTGGTAAATCGGGTTCGGTACGGTGGGCATGACTTTGCAGCCATCGCCGACTATTGGTTGCTCAAAGCGGCCGAACAGGCTGCCGGGGACAAGGGAGTTGCGGTAAAGGTCGGAAA